>JACCQS010000097.1 GCA_013814015.1 Geodermatophilaceae bacterium
GGCTGGATCATCCTCGTTCGAGGCGTAGACCAGAACGTTGGCGTCGATCGTCTGACTCACCGTTCGTCGAGGAGCGCGGCAAGCGCCTCCTTGTCCTCCAGTTCGACAGCTGGGCGACCCATCGGAGTGAAGTCCGCATCAGATGCGCGCAAGATCTCGTAGCCGCGCCGGCCTGCTAACGATGAGTTCTCGCCGAGCCAGCGGTCTACCCGGACAGGAGACGAGTAGAGGAGCAAGCGATGAGTGTGGACACCTCCGGCACGGAGACCGCCGTACGGGCCGGGCGGCGCGAGTGGCTCGGGCTGGCCGTACTTGCGCTGCCCACACTGTTGCTCTCGTTGGACATGAGCGTGCTGTACCTGGCGTTGCCCTACCTCAGCGCCAATCTGGGCGCCAGCAGCACGCAGCAGTTGTGGATCATGGACATCTACGGCTTCATGATCGCCGGGTTCCTGATCACAATGGGAACTCTCGGTGACCGGATCGGACGCCGCAAGCTGCTGATGATCGGTGCCAGCGCCTTCGGCGTCGCCTCGGTGATCGCGGCCTACGCGCCGAGTGCGGAGCTGCTGATCGCGGCCCGCGCGCTGCTCGGCATCGCCGGCGCGACGCTGATGCCCTCGACCTTGGCGCTGATCAGCAACATGTTCAGTGACGCGCACCAACGCGGAATTGCCATCTCGGTGTGGATGAGTTGCTTCATGGGCGGCATGACCGTCGGCCCGCTGGTCGGCGGCGTACTGCTGGAGGTCTTCTGGTGGGGGTCGGCGTTCCTGCTCGGCGTACCGGTGATGGTCCTGCTGTTGCTCAGCGCGCCCAAGCTGCTGCCGGAGTACCGCGACCCCGACCCCGGCCGGCTGGACCTGATCAGCGTCGCCCTGTCACTGGCAACGATCCTGCCGATCATCTACGGCCTGAAGGAACTGGCCAAGGACGGGTTGCAGTCGGTTCCGGTGCTCGCGATCGTGGTCGGGGGGATCGTCGGGACCAGCTTCGTACGGCGGCAGACCCGGCTGACCTCTCCGTTGCTGGACCTTCGGCTGTTCGCCAACCGCTCGTTCAGCGGCGCCCTCGCGATCGGGATGTTCGGCGGCATCGTGATGGCCGGGACTTTCTTGCTGGTCACCCTGTACCTGCAGATGGTGCAGGGCTTCTCGCCGCTGACTGCCGGGCTCTGGCTGGTCCCGATGAACCTGGAGATGGTGATCGCCTCCATGCTCGCCCCGCAACTGGCGCGACGGTTCCGTCCGGCGTACGTGATGGCATCCGGTCTGGCGATCGCGGCCGGCGGGCTGATGCTGGTCACGCAGGCCGACAGCATGGGCGGGATGGCGCTGGTGATCAGCGGGTTCGTGCTCGCCTGCGTCGGGATCGCGCTGCCCTCGGCACTCGGGATCGGGCTGGTCATCGGCTCCGCCCCGCCGGAGAAGGCCGGCTCGGCCTCGGGGATCTCGGAGACCAGCGGCGAGTTCGGTATCGCATTGGGGGTCGCGACGATGGGCAGCCTCGGCACTGCGGTCTACCGCAGTCAGCTGTCAGATTCTCTTGGCTCAGGCCTGCCGGGCGAGGTTGTGGCCGCAGCTCGGGAGGGCATCACCGGTGCCGCCGCGGCAGCGGCGCAGCTGCCCGACCGGCTCGGGGCCGATCTGCTCGCCGCCGCCCGGGATGCCTTCACCGACGGACTCAACGTGGTGGCCGGCCTGAGCGCTGTGGTGTTCCTGGTCCTCGCGGGTGTCGCAACAGTGCTGTTCCGGCACGTACCCCCGCACGGCGAGACCGAACTCGAGACCGCCCCGGAGACGGACGCCGACGTGCCTTGCGAGAACCACCCCGGACCTTATGCACATAACGTCCCGGAATCCGCCGCGGAATCGGACGTTATGCGAATAACGTCCGGGAGTCGGGGAGCCGCGGGCTTCGCCCGACGGTGCGCGACCTTCAGCCCGTCGCCCTCGCCGGTCGGGGTACTCAGCCACGAAGCCACCAGGTACGAGATCAGCGGTTCCGGACCGGTCGTCGCGTAGGTGCGGCGTACTGGGCGAACCTCAACA
>JACCQS010000212.1 GCA_013814015.1 Geodermatophilaceae bacterium
GCGCCGTCCAGATCGGGCGGCTCGTTCTGGAGCCGGCCGCGCAGCGAACGGATCTGCTCGCCGACTCGGTGAGCGCCGCCCTGTTCGAGGCCGCCGGACACGAGGAGTCCTTCGCGGATGTCGCCGTGGCCGAGATCGACCCCGAGCTGGCGGACACCGCGGCCTTCTGTGCTTCCTACGACGTACCGCTGGACATCTCGGCGAACTGCGTAGTGGTCGCCGGCAAACGCGAGGGTGAGCAGCGCATCGCAGTTTGCCTCGTGCTGGCAACCACCCGGGCCGACGTCAACGGGGTGGTCAAGCGGCGGCTGGACGTACGCAAAGCCTCGTTTCTCTCGATGGACGAGGCGGTGGACCGTACCGGCATGGAGTACGGCGGCATCACCCCGGTGGGGCTGCCCGCCGACTGGCCGATCCTGGTCGACGAGACAGTGGCCGAGCTGCCCTGGGTGATCATCGGCAGTGGCCTGCGCCGCTCGAAGATCGCGATCCCTGGTGCCGCGCTCGCCTGGCTGGCCGGCCAGGGAACCGGAGCGGTTATTCCCTCGCTGGCGCGCTGAGACTAAGGGGCCTTAGGTCGCGCTGAGCCTGGCTTAGGCGGGTCAACCCCCGGATAGGTCATAGAACTGCTCGTTCTGCCAATGCCGGCAAGGGGCGCTCAGACGCATCGTGGTTCCTGTCACCGCCAGACCGGCGGGATGTTCCACGAAGGAGTAGCCATGACCGACAACTTCAGCTTCGCACCGGGCCTGAGTGCCGAGATCGCCTACCGGCACGAGCGGATCGTCGAAGCAGCAGGGGGCACCCGACGGGTGCGGCGTGGCCGCGCCCGCCGCGCGGCCCGCGCGGTCGCCGTTCGCAACGCCACCGGACGCATCGGTGCTGCTGCTCACCCGGCTCACTGACGCGTGCCGAGTGCCGTCGGAGTGCGTACGGCGGCGTACCAGTTCGTGCCCAGCGGCCTCGGTTCCAGCGACCCGATGAGCACCGGAATGCTGTCACAGCCGCGTGCCACGATGTCCCTCGTGGTTCGTACGAGTTCCCAGATCCCGTTGCTGGGTCGCGCCGAGGAGCTCGAGCGGTTGTGCTCGGCGGTCGGCAGCGCGCGGGAGGGCGATCCTTCAACGGTGTTGTTGGCCGGTGATGCCGGCGTCGGCAAGACCCGGCTGTTGCGCGAGCTCGGCCACTGGGCCGCTGGTGAGGACCTGACTCTGCTGGTCGGGCACTGTGTCGACCTGGGCGAACTCGGCTTGCCCTATCTTCCGTTCACCGAGATCCTGGCCGGCCTCACCCGCGACCCCGATCCTGGCGTCACCGAGATGGTGGCCGCCCACCCCGGTGTGGTCAGCCTGCTGGGCGGCGAGTCGGGACAGCCCGGTCCGTCCGACCGATTCGACGCTGAGCCGCCCGATCGGACGGCCCCAGCACCCGCGGGATCCGGCCAGCGCCAGCTCTTCGAGGCCATCGCCGCGCTGCTGTTCGAGTTGGCCGGGTTGCGCCCTGTGCTGCTGGTGATCGAAGACCTGCACTGGGCCGATCAGTCCACCCGCGATCTGCTCAGATTTCTGATCAGCCGGCTGTCCGACCAGCGGCTGATGATCCTCGCCTCCTACCGCAGCGACGACCTGCATCGCCGGCATCCGTTGCGTCCGTGGTTGGCCGAGCTGGCCCGGGTGGAGGGTGTGGACCGTCTCGTACTGGCCCCGCTGGCCGACCCCGACGTCGCGGCTCTCGTGCGCGCCGTACGTCCCGATCGCCTCTCCGATTCAGTACTGCGACGCATTGTCGAGCGGGCCGAGGGAAATGCCTTCTACGCCGAGGAACTCTCGGCCGCGGTCGGCGCGGGCGGGGTCCCGGACGGGCTCAGCGACATCCTGTTGGCCCGGCTCGAGGCGCTGCCGCCGGATGCTCAGCACGTCGTACGGGTGGCGGCGATCGCCGGGCGCAGCGTGGCCCACGAGGTCCTCGCAGCGGTCGCCGGCCTGCCTCCGGCCGCGCTCGACGCCGCCATCCGGGAAGCGGTCAACCGGTACATCCTGGTCGCCGAGGACGATGGCAAGTATCAGTTCCGCCACGCCCTGTTGCGGGAGTCGGCCTACGGCGACCTGTTGCCCGGTGAGCGGGTGCGGCTGCACGCGGCCTTCGCCGTGCAGCTCGCCGACACGGGCTCCAGTGCTGAGCTGGCACTGCACTACCGGGAGAGCAACGACCTGGCCGGGGCACTGGGGGCGAGCTGGCTGGCCGCCCGGGATGCGGCCCGGCTACGTGGACCCGTCGAAGCGCTGCAGCATCTGGAACGGCTGCTGAGTCTGTGGCCGAGTGTCCCGGACGCGGAGCAGCGGATCGGCCGGTCCTATGTCGCTGCGGCTCTGGAGGCCAGCGACGCGGCTTCGGATGCCGGGGAACGGACCCGGTCGATCAAGTTGGCGAGACTGGCCCTCGAGCGGCTGGAGGCCGATGGCGATCCCGAGTTGGCGGTTCGGGTGCACTACACCCTCGGCCAGAGCCTGCTCAATGCCGACCAGGACGCCGAAGCCTACGTGCACACGAGTGCCGCCATGGATGTGCTCGGTCCCGCACCCACCGCGCAAACCGCACGGACGTGGGCGTGGGCGGCGGCGATCCACATGCGATCGTCGTTCTTCAACGGCAAGTACGAGGAGTCCAAGTCCATCGGTGAGGCCGCCTTGGCCGTCGCCGAGGAGTACAGCGTCGACGACGCCCGGGCCGACCTGTTGATCACGATGGCACGGGTGTACGAGAAGCATCCCGAGGGTGGCGGCACGGTCGATCAGCTCGCCCGAGCGCTCCAGTTGGCGCGCAGCTCCGGAGACATCAGCACCGAGATGCGGGCGACGTACAACCTGGCCGTCGCCACCTTCAACTCCGGTGACCTGGCCGAGGCGCTGCGGGTCCTCAAGGCCGGCAACCGACGCGCGATGGAAACCGGATTGCCCTACGGCGCGTACGCCACCGAGACGCTGTTCTACACCGTGCACGCCTGCTTCATCGCCGGTGACTGGGAGACCGTACGTTCCATCGTCGACGCGTGCCGCGCGCAGGGACCCGAGTCGACCAGGCACGTGGTGGCCGCCGGCATGTATCTGGGCGTCGCGCAGGGGGCGGATGTCAGCGCCGATCTCGCCGAGGCGCGACGTTGGTCGGAGTTGCCCATTCTGGCGATCGTCGTCGGCATCGTGTCCACCGAACTCGCCATCGCCGCGGCATCGCCGACCGACGCGCGCAACGCTGTCACCGACGCCATCGAACGCGTCACCGCAGTCTGGGACGCAACGTTCATGGCACAGATCAGGATGATCGCGCTGCTGGCCGCCGCCTATGCCGACCAGGTCGAGCGCCTTCGGCTGGCTCGGGACGACGCGGGGATCGCCGCAGCGCGGGCGGAGGTGCAGCCGTTTCTCGACGACGCGGCCGTGGTCATCGGCTCCTGCCGCGCCGAGCGGGGCAGCCAATCCCTCGGCGTCGAAGCCGACGCCTGGGTGCTGCGGCTGGCCGCCGAGACGAGCCGACTCGACGGGCGTGGTCCCGTGTCGGCCTGGCGGGCGGCGGTGCAGGGCTTCGGGTACGGCGACCGCTACGAGCAGGCGCGCAGCCGGCTCCGGCTGGCCGAGGCGCTCGTTGCCGCCGATGAACGACCCGAGGCGCAGGACGAGGCTCGGTCGGCCTACGGCGTTGCCCGCGAGTTGGGCGCCGCCCCCCTGGCGGCTGCGCTGGAGTCGCTGGCCCGTCGGGCCCGGCTCGACATCGGCGCACCGACCTCGGCCCGGTCGGACGGAGCCGGGCTGACCCCCCGGGAACAGGAGGTGCTCGACTTGCTGGCGCGCGGCCGTACCAACCGGCAGATCGGCCGCGAATTGTTCATCAGCGAGAAGACCGCGAGCGTGCACGTGTCCAACATCCTGGGCAAGCTGCACGCCTCCGGCCGCACCGAGGCGGTAACGATCGCGCATCACCGCGGCCTGATCTCGGGATGACGGAACTCCGCTCGGATCGCTCGCGTCGCAACGGAATGAGCCTGCTGACCAAGCGCCTGCTGTCGACGGTCGCCTTCGTCGCGGCCATGGCGATCGGGCTGAGTCTCGGGTTCCTGGCCGTACGGCTGTTCACCGGCTGAGGCCAACCTGAGCATGGGCGC
>JACCQS010000218.1 GCA_013814015.1 Geodermatophilaceae bacterium
CGACGATGCCGGTGTAGGGCTGCAGGAACGGTGGCAACTTGGCCTGGCACCCGGCCGGCAGGTTCAGGAAACCGTAGGTGTTGCCGGCGTCGGGATTGTTCTCCACCTCGTGGTCCAGCAGCGAAGCCAGGGTGATGGCACTCCCGCTGGGATTGACCAACTCCAATGTCGTGTCCAGCGGCGGAGCTTCCTCCTCGGGGAAGGTTGACAGCGTGATCACGACCCGTCCCAAGGAGGTGCTGGCCACTCCGGAGACGGAGTCACCCTCGGAGGCGAACAGCACGCTGCGGTTTCCGCCGGGTCCGACTCGGGTGATCTGCCCGGCGAAGCCCTCGGCGACATAGATGGTCCCGTTGTCGCTGACGTCAAGACCCAACGGCCCGATCAAACCCTCGATGATGGGGTCGGAAACCGTCCCGGCGTCCTCGGCGCTGGCAGGCGTCGTCATCAGGAGCGCCATCCCGACCGCGCCCGCCGCGGCAACTCCGCTCCGCAGCAACTTCTTCTTGCGCATGCTGTCCATCCTTCGGTGCCGTCCCCGTCCACATGGAATGCGGGCACTCTAGGGACTCCCGGTGCGCCTGCCAAGACTGTTGCGCGCTCAACGTGTTTGCTGACCGTCCCCGAGGACCATGGGCAAGCGCTCTACGGCCCGTCCCTCCTAGCCGCAGGATTGCTGGCGCTGGGACTCAATCGGCGTCGGCGCAGTCGGACTCGCTTCCGCGGGTGTGCTCGTGGGCGGAGGCGGCGCGGGCGTAGGGATGACGACCGGTACCACGCCGGTGAACGACGAGCCGACGACCAGATCGATGGATCCGCCGGCTGGGTTCCCCTCGCGCAGTATCGACTCCGGCACTGCGGCCGCGACGGTACGCGCGGCTTCGAACTGGTCGGGGGCGTACCGGACGACGGACTGGGTCGCACCGGTGATCTGGTTCTCGATCTCACCGATGATGAAGCCCTGCGCAGACAACCCGTCGGCGGCATCGGTGGCCAGACCACGGGTACCGACTCCGTTGAAGACGTTCACCGTGATCTGTTGCGGGGCAACGGTGAGCGCGTTCGGATCCGGCGCGGGCGGTGGCGTGGTCTGGATGGGGTTCGCCGGAGGTGCCGGAGCAGGGCTGGCGTCCGATCCGGACGCTGGCCGCCCAACGGGCGGCAGGTCACTGTTCGCGATGATTGCGCGGAACATCTCCCGGCTTGCGGCGTCGTCGATCAGGGCGTAGCTCCGCTCACTGCCGACCGGCCGGTAGGCGACCTGAGCCAACGGGACGCTGGCCTGCACTGTGTCTCCCGCGGTGAATTCGCCGAGCTTGTTCCCGAGGTCACGGAGTTCGCCCAGCGTGGTGCCCGGATCAAGGGTCAGCGCGTTCGCGGCCTCGTTGACGAAACCGGTGAGCACGATCGGGTTTGCCAGGTTCTCCAGGCGCAGCGCCTCACGAAGAGTGGAAGCCAGCAGCAGGCGCTGCCGATCGGTGGCCAGCTGGCCGGTCGGGTCCTGATCGGCTTCCACCCGGGTGAGCAGGGCGCGCACCTGATCGGCGTCGAGCACAGCGGTCCCGCCCGATCCGGCTGACTGATCTCCGGTGGCCAGCTCTGGAGGTAGGCACACCGGTACGCCGCCCAGGGCGTCGACCATGCTGGGCAACCGGTCGAGGTCGAGTTGCACGTAGTGATCCATTCGCATTCCGGACAACTGCTGAACGCTGCGTACCAGGCAGCCGGCTCCGGCCGTGGCGAAGCTGGAGGCCAGCGAGCCGCCGTACGGATCGGCCAGCAGTTGCTCCTCGCCGCTGGGACAGGCGGGCACGTCGATCAAAGCGGTCAGCGGCAGACTCACCAACACGGCCCCATCTCGCCCCGGGGCAAGGTGGGCGATCAACGCCGAGGTGACCTGCGCCTGTCCCGCGGCCGTTTCGCTGCCGACGATGAGGAAGTTGTCAGCTGTCTCCTGAGCTTGGGGCGAGAGAATTCCTGGGGCATCGACGGCCAGCGCGTCGACCCGGGCGATAGTTTCGTCGAGATAGAAGAACAGCCCGACGTAGTACGCCGCAGCCGAGGCGAGCAGCGTCACCAGCAAGGTCAGCGACACCGCGAAGAATCGGCGTACCCGGCGCCTACGGACCTCGACGACAGCCTGCCGGGCGGCGACCCTTCGACCGGAGCGCTGTACGGACTGGCCGGACTGGGCCAGCAGGTCGGAAACGGTCAGCGGTCCGGTGGACGAGGGATCGTCGGAGAACTTGTGTTTGCGCGGGCCGCTTGCAGCTGGCACGCGTGCGACACCCCATCCCTTGCTCCCGTGCAA
>JACCQS010000279.1 GCA_013814015.1 Geodermatophilaceae bacterium
GTCTACATCCGGCACCTGACGCATCCGGGTTCCGCTCCCGCAGAGAGCGATCGCCGGGACCCGGTACGCCGCCTGCCCGACCCGACCACCCCCTGGTGGCCGCCGGCAATGCTGGCCCCCGACTGGGTACGCGCCCACGCCGACGACTTCGACATCTTCCACGTCCACTTCGGCTTCGACGCCTGTGCGCCGGATCTGTTGCGCGAGTTGGTCGCCGTACTGCACGACCTCGGGAAGCCGATGGTCCAGACAGTCCATGATCTACGCAATCCGCACCACGAGACTGCGATCGCGCACGACGAGCACCTCGACATCCTCCTTCCGGCCGCCGCCGCGCTGATCACACTCACACCTGGGGCAGCGGCCGAGATCGAACGCCGATGGGGGCGGGTCGCCCGGGTCGTACCGCATCCGCACATCCTCGATCTCGACGAGATGCGCCGTCGTGAAGTACGGGCTGCCGCGGCCGACTTCCGCGCAGCCGGATCCGGGTCGGGCCCATTCCTGGTGGGTCTGCATCTCAAGAGCATGCGGCCGTGCATGTCCGGGGCGCCGGTGATCGCGGCCTTGATGCATGCCGTCGAGGAGCTGGGGGACGCCCGGCTGCGGGTCGATATCCACCGCGACGTCGCAGAGACCGACGGGGACCGGCATGACCCTGCCGTGGTCGAGGCCTTGCGTACGGCGGCAGCACGCGGAGCCCAGGTGGAGGTACACGACTTCTTCTCTGATGCCGAACTGTGGGACTACCTTGCTGCTCTTGATATCTCGGTGCTGCCGTACCGGTACGGGACTCACTCCGGCTGGCTCGAGGCATGCCGAGACCTCGGTACGGCGGTTGCGGCGCCGACCTGCGGCTACTACGCCGAGCAGGGTCCGGTGCAATCGTTTCGGCTCGACGAATCGGGATTGGACGCGGTCTCGCTGAGCCGGGCCGTGCGGGCAGCCCGCGCCGCGGGAAGACCGGCGCCGCTGAGCGCGGCAACCCGTACCGCGCAGCGAAGTCAGATCGCGGCGGTCCACGAGGAGATCTACCGGGATGTGCTCCGATGAGCCGAGAGGGCGGGAAAGCGCTGAGCCCGTCCCCGGTTCTGCGGATCGCGCTGGTGGCCGGTGTCCGGTTCCCGATCGCCGAGCCGTTCGCCGGAGGCATGGAGGCCCACACCTGGACGCTGGCCTCGCTGCTGACTCGGCGCGGTCACGAGGTCACGGTTTTTGCTGGCAAGGGATCTGATCCCGAGCTGAGCAGGGTCGAGATCCTGGAGGACACCGGGTTCAGTCCCTCGGCTCAGGCGCGCGGGGACGTGTCTATGCCACCCGAGGAGTTCCTTCGAGAGCACCACGCGTATCAACGGTTGATGCTCCGCCTGGCCGCCGAGCAGTCCTACGACGTCGTACAGCTCAACTGCCTGCACTATCTGCCGGTTGCGATGGCCGATCTGCTGCCTCGTCCGCCCGTGCTGAGCCTGCACACTCCGCCGACTCCCTGGCTGGAGTCTGCCCTGCACGGCGGTCGACGGATCCGACCGGTGGCTGTCTCCCCGTGGACCGCGCGCGCCTGGGCACCGGCACTGGGAGTCATCCCGGTCATCGGCAACGGCGTCGACTTGGATCGCTGGGTCCCCGGGCCGGGCGGGCACCAGGCGGTCTGGACCGGGCGGCTGGTGCCGGAGAAGGGGGCACATCTGGCGATCGATGCGGCGGCGCTCGCGGGTATCCCGCTCGTGTTGGCCGGGCCGGCTTGTGACAGGCAGTACTTCGACCACGAGATCGCTCCGCGCCTCGGCCGTGGGGCGAGCTGGGTGGGTCATCTCAAGCATCGCGATTTGGTGTCGCTGGTCGGGTCCTCCGCGGTCGCCCTGGTGACGCCCTGCTGGGACGAGCCGTTCGGGTTGGTCGTCGCCGAATCCCTGGCGGTCGGGACGCCGGTGGCAGCCTTCGCCCGAGGCGCGGTTCCAGATGTCCTCGATGTCGAGAGCGGCAGGCTTGCCGAGCCCGGAGATGTTGCGGCCCTGGCCCACTCGATCGTCGCCGCCATGTCCCTCGACCGCACCCTCGTCCGAGCCCGGGCCGAACAGACCTGTGACGTGCAGCGAATGGTGGATGCCTACGTTGACCTCTACCGCGACGTCATGGGTTTTCCCGCCCCCGTACGGCTGCCGGCACCCCGTGACCTCCTCCGCGCCGCGGCAACGCCTGCCGCCCGGGATGTCGGTCAGCGCGGCCGATGATCGGCTACTACGCCCATCACGTCGGGTCCGGGCACTTGCACCGGGCTGCAGCGGTCGCCGCGCACCTCGGGCCGCGGATGACGGTGCTCAGCTCGGCTGAGTCGCCGGTGGCGATCGACCAGGTCCTGCTGTCCCGCGATGACGAACCGCCCATCCACGGCGATGTCACAGCAGCTCAGAGCCTGCACTGGGTTCCATTGCGGAACAATGGATTACGCGAGCGAACGAGCCAGATCGTACGGTGGGCCGAGCAGCAGCGTTGCTCGGTGCTGGTCAGCGACGTGTCGGTGGAGGTGTTGCTACTGGCCCGGCTGCTCTCGATCCCACCGGTCGCGGTGGCCCTGCGCGGCAAACGGATGGATCGTGCGCACACACTTGGCTACGACGTCGCCGCCACGATCATCGCGCCCTGGCCGCGGGTGACCCATGGCCGATGGCCGCAACGCTGGCTCGACAAGACGGTGTGGGTGGGACCGGTGTCGCGCTTCGACGGCCGTGCCCGAGCGCGGGGTCGATGTGGGCTGGCGGGTCGCTGCGTCGTACTGATGCTCGGTCGTGGCGGGGACTCGATGACCGAGGCTGTGCTGCGTGAGGCTGCGGCCGTACCCGATACGCACTGGCATCTGTTGGGCACCTGCGCAGATAGGGAGCCGGTCCGTTCTGCGGGCCGAATCGGCGCCGCCCCTGAGAGTGCAGGAATCGTCGAACGTCTTGGCTGGCTGGCCGATCCGTGGCCGATGCTCTGCCGAGCCGACGTCGTGGTCGCCGCCCCGGGTGACGCGGCTATCGCGGACGTCGCGGCCGCCGGCCGGCCCCTGATCGCCGTACCCCAGCACCGACCCTTCGGCGAGCAGGAGGCCCAGGCAGCGGCTCTGGTCCGGCACCGGCTGTGCCTTTCGGTGCCGACCTGGCCCGACCGGCAGAGCTGGCCGCGACTGCTCGACCGGGCGCAGTCCCTAGGCGGGACAGGCTGGTCGGCGTACTACGACGGTCGCGGCTCGGCCAGGATGGCCGCGGCCATGCTCGAGGTAGCCGAGGGAGGCCGCGGCGGACATGCCGGCGCGTCCGCCGTACATGATCTGGATCCGTCAGCCCCGGCCGTACGCGGCGCCCAAGCCGGTGCATCCGCTGTACCCGGCGGCAGACAAGTCGCGCCGTCTCCGCGGCTGCCGGTGGGCTGACCCGTGACCGAGATAGCCGTGATCACCACTGTTCG
>JACCQS010000283.1 GCA_013814015.1 Geodermatophilaceae bacterium
TGTCGAGGCTGAGCTGCTGGGCCTGCTCTTGATCGGCTCTGCCGAGATCGATCCGCTGGACGAGCTCAGGGCCGTTGTTCTTGACGTTGCCCACTTCGGGACCGACGGGTCGGCGTTCCAGCGCCTCGACGACCTCCGGCGGCGTCGGCTCCAGCAGCGTGGCCGGATCCTGCTCGGCTGGGTTCAGCCAGGCATCCCAGCGGTCCCGGGGCAGCACGAACGGCATCCGGTCATGGATCTCGGCCAAGTCGCCCACCGCGGGAATGGTAATCACCGTGCAGGTGAGCAACAGGTCAGGCTTGGTTCCCCAGATCTCCCACAGTCCGGCGAATGCGAGCATCGAGCCGTCCTCGGGGGTCATGAAGTAGGGCTGCTTGCGCGCAGCGCCGGCTGCTGCGCCGTTGACCTGCCACTCGTACCAGCCGTCGGCCGGGATGAGCGCGCGGCGGCGCTGGAACGCCGTACGGAAGGCCGGCTTGTCGGTCAGGGACTCGACCCGGGCGTTGAACATCTTCGAGCCGATCTTGCGATCCTTGGCCCACGAAGGGATCAGCCCCCAGTTGACGACCGAGAGTTCACGGTAGGGCTGTTGATCGTCGTCTTTGGGCTTACGGGTCCGGATGGCGTAGACCGGGTCAGTGGGCGCCACGTTGTAGTCGGCGGGCACATCCGGGGCATCGTCGGCCAGGACTGCCTCGAACTCGACCACGAGGTCGTCCGGGCTGTTGCTCGCCGCGTACCGGCCACACATTCTCCCAACTCTAGGCGGGAGTGCGCGGGGCTGCGTACGGGACACTGATCGTGATGCCTGCCGAAACACTCGCCGTCAGCGACCAGTGGCCAGCGCCGTACGCCGCCGCGCCGATCGATGCGCAGGTCTCCGTACCCGGTTCGAAGTCGATGACCAATCGCGCCCTGATCCTGGCTGCGATCGCCGACGGGCCGAGCCGGATCGAAGTTCCGTTGCGCGCCCGGGACACCACGTTGATGGTGCAGGCGCTACGGGCGATGGGCACCGAGATCACCGACGGAACGGGTGGCTCGTGGATCGTCACGCCACAGCATCTCCGCGGTCCGGCCGAGGTCGACTGCGGGCTCGCCGGAACCGTGCTTCGGTTCGTGCCCCCGGTGGCCGCCCTTGCGCGGGGGGCGATTCGGTTCGACGGGGACGCCCGAATCCGGGAGCGACCGAATGCGCCCTTGCTCGCCGCGCTGCGTCAACTCGGTGCCGACATCGAAGACGAAGGTCGTGGGGCTGCACCGTTCGTCGTACGAGGAGCCGGCCGTCTGGCCGGCGGCGCGGTAACCGTGGATGCCACCGGATCATCGCAACTGATCAGTGGATTGCTCCTGGCTGCGGCGCGATTCGAGCGCGGAGTCGAGGTGATCGCAGGCGGCCCGGTGCCCTCGGCCCCCTACCTCGAGATGAACATCGCGATGCTGCGGGAACGCGGCGTGGACATCGAGCCTGAGCCCGGACGCTGGAAGGTGCTGCCGGGAACCGTACGGGCGCTGGATGCACGGATCGAGCCGGATCTGAACACCGCCGCGCCGTTCGCGGCGGCGGCGCTGGCGACCGGCGGAAGGGTGACCATCCTCGGCTGGCCGCTGACCACGACCCAGCCCGGCGGCCACTTGCCAGAGATGCTGTCGGCGATGGGGGCGCACTGTCGGCTTTCCAGCGGAGGGCTGACGGTGACCGGCGGGTCGACAATTTCTGGGATCGATGCAGATCTCGGTGCAGCCGGAGAGCTGGTCCCGGTGCTCGCTGCCCTTGCCGTGCTCGCTGATTCGCCGTCCCGGTTCACTGGTGTTGCCCACATCCGAGGACACGAGACCGATCGGATCGCGGCGCTGGCGACGGAGCTGTCAGCCTGCGGCGCAGCCGTGGAGGAACTCCCCGACGGACTGGTGATCAAGCCACGTCCACTGCACGGCCGCTCGTTCTCCACCTACGACGACCATCGCCTTGTGATGGCGGCCGCGGTTCTGGGTCTGGCCGTGGAAGGCATTGGGATCGGTGGCGCGTCGACCGTGGCCAAGACGATGCCCGATTTTCCTCAGCGCTGGGCGGAGATGGTCGGCCAGGACGCATCAGGTGGTGGCGAGGCATGAGTTCCCGCGGTTCGCACATCGACAGCGAGCGTTACGACGAGGACTCGGTGCGGGTCCGTCCGTCGCGGCACGGCTCGCGAGCCCGCACACGTACGCGTCCGGCACACGAGGATGCCCGACTCGGCACGGTTCTCGTGGTCGACCGCGGCCGGTTTCGCTGCCTGGTCGACGACGAAGCGGTAACGGCCATGCGGGCCAGGGAACTTGGCAGACGGGCGATCGTGGTCGGTGATCATGTCCGCATCGTCGGCGACCTGTCCGGCGGCCCGGACGCGCTGGCGCGCATCGTGTCCGTAGCGAAAAGGGCAAGCGAGTTGCGGCGCACCGCCGACGACACCGATCCCACGGAGCGGGTCGTCGTGGCCAACGCCGATCAGCTCGTGATGGTGACCGCGATTGCTGACCCGCCGCCGAGGACCGGTTTCATCGACCGGTGTCTGGTCGCGGCATTCACGGCCGGACTGGACCCGTTGCTGTGTCTCACCAAGGGCGATCTCGGTGATGCCACAGAGCTCTTCGATACCTACGACGTGTTGTCCGTACCCGCAGTCGTCGTTCGCCAGGATGCCCCGCTGGACGAACTCGCCGAGCGGCTGCGCGGGCGTACCAGCGTGTTGATCGGACATTCCGGGGTCGGCAAGTCGAGCCTGGTCAACCGGCTCGTCCCGGATGCTGACCGGGCCATCGGCGACGTCAGCAAGGTGGGCAAGGGTCGGCACACTTCCTCGTCGGCAGTCCTGTTGCCGTTGCCAGGTGGTGGCTCGGTGATCGACACGCCCGGCATCCGGTCGTTCGGATTGGCTCACGTGAGCGCTGACGACCTGCTGCGCGCCTTCGCCGATCTGGCACCAGGAGCCGAGCAATGCCCCCCCGGTTGCGCCCACCAGGACGCTGCTGACGGCTGCGCGCTCGACGACTGGGTCACCGCGGGACATACCGAACCCGAGCGGCTCGAGTCCTACCGGCGGCTCGCGGGTGCTCGGCTCGACGAACCGGAGGAGCTCACGCGCTAACGTTCCCGCGTGATCGACCCCGGGGCCGGACCGAGCCGGTACGCCGAGGACTTGCGCCTGGCCCATGCCTTGGCCGACGGCGTTGACTCGATGGCCTTGGAGCGCTTCCGCGCCCAAGACCTCACTGTGTCGACGAAGGCCGATCTGACGCCGGTCACAGACGTCGACCGGACCATCGAAGATGCGTTGCGCTCCACCCTGTCCCGGGTCCGACCGCGCGACGCAGTGCTGGGTGAGGAGTGCGGCGAATCCGGCCACGGTTCCCGCCGCTGGGTGATCGACCCGATCGATGGCACGAAGAACTTCGTCCGCGGCGTGCCCGTTTGGGCTGTGCTCATCGCCCTGATGGACGGCGACGATGTTGCTGTGGGATTGGTGGCCGCCCCTGCGCTGCAACGCCGTTGGTGGGCTGCGAAGGGCGGCGGTGCGTGGACCGGCCGAAGTCTGAGCGCCGCGGCGCGTTGCGAGGTCTCTTCGGTCGCATCGATGGGCGAGGCGTTCCTGTCCTACTCCAGCCTCGGCGGCTGGGCGGAGCGGTACCGGTTGGAGAACTTCCTGCACCTCACCCGTTCGGTCGGGCGGACGCGAGCCTACGGCGACTTCTGGTCCTACATGCTCGTCGCGCAGGGAGCAGTCGACATCGCCTGCGAGCCGGAGGTTTCGCTGTGGGACCTCGCGGCGCCCTCGGTGATCGTCACCGAGGCCGGGGGCCGGTTCACCGATCTGTCCGGTGAGGACGGTCCAGCCGGAGGAAGCGCGGTCGCCACGAACGGATCCTTGCACGACGATGTGCTCGAACTGCTGTCCCGAGATCTATCCGAGGACGCCGAGGCGGAAGTCCAGCAGGCGGAGGCCACATCGAGCGAAGACCGTCCAGAAGGGAACTGAAGGCCGCGTACGAACCTCCGAATCCTGCCTACTGCGAAGCGCGTCGTCGGTCGGCTAGGTCGGAGGTGTGTGGCGCACGAACCGCGAAATCGGCGAGCGCGTCGGAGGAATGACAAAGGGTCCCGACGCTCTCGCGTCGGAACCCTTGCCTTATCTGCACTTTCTTGTAGCGGGGGCAGGATTTGAACCTGCGACCTCTGGGTTATGAGCCCAGCGAGCTACCGAGCTGCTCCACCCC
>JACCQS010000286.1 GCA_013814015.1 Geodermatophilaceae bacterium
GTGGCGCGGGGTCACTGGTCAACATCAGCGGCGCGGGTGTGGTCAGCAGCACCGATCGTGGCCAGGACGCCCAGGCTCTGCTGGACTTCATGCTCTCGGAGTCCGCCCAGAGCTACTTCGCGGAGACCACCTACGAGTACCCGATGGTCGACGGCGCTGCGCCTCCGGACGGGCTGCCGACCCTGGAGGAACTCGATGCTCCGGACCTCGACCTGTCCGATCTGGACAGCCTCGGGGAGACCCTCGAGCTGATCAACGAGGTGGGCCTGACCTGACCCTCACACTCCCACGCAGCCGCCAGCGCGGTCGGCGGCGCCTGCCCGCGCTGCTGACCGTGCCGGCCTGCGTGGCGGCGGTGATCGCGCTACTGCCACTGGGCTACCTGGTGGTGGTCGCGGCGCGGGCCGACCCGGCGGTCCTGCTCGCACAGGTGGTACGGCCGCGCAGCCTGATGCTGCTCGCCTCCAGCGTCGGGCTCGCTGCGACGGTCACCGCAGTATCGGTCGTCCTCGGCGTCGGCGCCGCATGGCTGATCGAACGCACGACGCTGCGTGGCCGCCGGATCTGGGGCGTCCTGGCCGCTCTGCCATTGGCGATCCCGTCCTATGTGGCCGCATTCAGCTGGATCTCCGCCTTTCCCGATCTCGCTGGATTTTCCGGTGCGGTGATCGTGCTGAGCCTGTCCTGCTTCCCGTACGTGTATCTACCCACGGCGGCGGCCCTACGCCGGCTGGACCCCGCGATGGAGGAGACCTCCCGGTCCCTCGGCATCGGCCCGTACGCCACTTTCTGGCGAGTCACCCTGCCGCAACTGCGCCCCGCTGTGGCAGCTGGCGCGCTGCTGGTCTCCCTCTACACGCTGTCGGACTTCGGTGCGGTGTCGATCCTGCGCTACGACACCTTCACCCGGGTCATCTTCACCTCGTTCAACTCGAGCTTCGATCGAACCCCGGCCGTTGTCCTGTCCGGCATGTTGGTCCTGGTGACCGCAGTGATCGTTCTGGCCGAGGCGCGGACTCGCGGTCGGGCGCGCTACGCCCGACTGGGATCTGGTGCAGCGCGTCTGTCGGCGCGGATCTCGCTGGGGCGCATGCGTACTGCGGCCTACGGCGGGCTCGGTCTGCTGGCTGCCACGGCACTCGGCGTTCCCCTGCTCAGCATGGCCTATTGGCTCTCGGTCGGCCGGTCCGGAGAGTTGGACCTGCCTCGCATCATGGCGGCGGTGGGCGGGTCCCTGGTCCTGGCCGGTGGAGGGGCCGTGGTCACGATGTTGCTCGCGCTCCCTGTCGGCCTGCTCGCAGCTCGGTACACCGGCCGACTACCGGGCTTGCTGGAGCGGGCTACCTATCTGGGCCATGCCGTCCCGGCGATCGTGATCGCTCTGTCGCTGGTGTTCTTCACCGTGCGGTACGCCTTCGGCCTGTATCTGACTGTTCCGCTGGTGCTGTTCGCCTATGCGGTGCTCTTCCTCCCGCTCGCCGTCGGGGCGGTCCGCGCCTCGGCTGCGCAAAGCCCACCGGTGTTCGAAGAGGTAGCCCGGTCCCTGGGCCGCAGGCCCCGGCAGGTGCTCCGTACGATCACCCTTCCGCTGGCCGCACCGGGAATCGCAGCCGGGACGGCGCTGGTGTTCCTGGCGGCGATGAAGGAGTTGACGGCGACCCTGGTGCTGCATCCAACCGGCATGGACACCCTCGCCATCCGGCTGTGGACCGAGACTTCCACCCGCTCCTATGCCGCTGCTGCCCCCTACGCCGCCCTCTTGATGCTGGTTTCGGTCGTGCCCACCTACCTGCTGGGTCGCGACCGTCGACGCACCGGCGGGCTTGCCGACCTCGAGCCACAGGCATGAGCGCACTCAGCGTGTCGGGTGTCGACAAGTCCTTCGGCCGTACGCCCGTTCTGCGCCACCTGTCCCTCGACGTGGCCCAAGGATCGATCGCGGCGGTGCTCGGGCCCTCGGGCTGCGGGAAGACCACCCTGCTTCGGATCCTCGCCGGGTTCGAGGCGCCCGACGCGGGAGAGGTCCGGATCGGTGGCCGGGTCGTCGCCGGTCCCTCCGGAGAGGTTCCGCCGGAGCGGCGCGCCATCGGATTCGTCCCGCAGGAGGGCGCCCTGTTCCCGCACCTGAGCGTGCGCCGCAATGTCGGATACGGTCTTGGCCGCTGCGCTGACCGGTCCGCTCGGGTACTCGAGGTGTTGGATCTGGTCGGTCTGGCCCACCTGGTCGACCGGATGCCCCACGAACTGTCCGGCGGGCAGCAGCAGCGCGTCGCCGTTGCGCGTGCGCTGGCGCCCCGGCCGGCCCTGGTGCTGCTGGACGAACCGTTCAGTTCATTGGATGCCGGCCTACGCGGAGAGGTCAGATCGGTTGTCTCAGCCGCGATGCGTGCCGATGGCGCCACGGCCGTTCTGGTCACCCATGACCAGGAGGAGGCGCTGTCCTGTGCTGACCTGGTCGCGGTGATGCAGCATGGCGGCATCGTTCAGGCCGCCGACCCGATCACCGTCTACAGAGCGCCCAGTGACCTCGACGTGGCCGAGTTCGTGGGCGATGCAGTCAAGGTGCGGGCCACCTTCACCGGCGGGTTCGCCGAGACCGAAGTGGGCAGGCTGCCACTACGCGCACCGCTCCCCCCGGATGGTTCGGGGATTGCGCTGATCCGCCCGGAGCAGTTCGTTGTCACCGACCGGAACGGAAGCGCGGCTCCGAGCACCGAGTACGGCCCGGCCGTGGCTGCTACCGCCGGCCAGCAGTCCTTCCTCGGTCATGACGCACTGCTTGCGATCTCGCTGTCGTCGGGCGCCGTGGTCACCGCGAGATCGTTGGATCCCGGTCCGGCGGGGGAGCGACCGGTCTGGCTTTCGGTGCGGGGGCCGGTCAACGGTTACGTACGTGGGGGGAAGACCCAGCGCTTGTAGGCAAGAAAACGGATCACGGTTCCGATCGCAATCGAAGCGATGTTCGTCAGCTGCAGCACCAGCACACTTGTCTGGCCGAGTGGATACCGGACCACGCCGATCATCACCAGGCTCAGGGCCAAGGTCAGCGCGTTGACCAGGAAGAAGATCGGGTACTCCCGTCGGATTCCGGTCCGTTCCCGATGGGCGAAGGACCAGTGCCGGTGCATGAAGTAGGCCGTGGTGGTGGTGATGGAGGTTGAGACGATCTTGGCGACAAGTGCGTCCGCGCCGATGACGACGTACATCAGCTGGAACAGCGCGACGTCCAAGGCGAAGTTGATCGCGCCGACGACCCCGAACGCGGACAGTTCCTTGAGCAGCACCCGCCAGGTATCGCGCAGGGTCGCCCTGATTCCCGCTGCGGCCGCCACATGCACAAGCCTACGGCCGCCTGAGCGACCCTCCCGCCTGGCTAGGCTCAGGGAGTTGGCCAGTGGATCGACCAAGTAGCGGAGGCTCGTGTGGCAAGTGCGGAGTTCGTCACCCTGGAGGTGGCCGACGGGATCGGGACCATCCGACTCTCGCGCCCGCCGATGAACGCGCTCAACCGGCAGTTGCAGGAGGAGATCCGCGGCTGCGCACTCGAGGCGGGTGCACGCGCGGACGTGCGCGCGGTGATCGTGTACGGCGGGGAGAAGGTGTTCGCCGCCGGGGCCGATATCAAGGAAATGAGCTCCATGGGCTACAACGACATGGCCTCGCGAGCCCATGAGCTCTCCGGGTCGTTCAGCGCGGTCGCGGCCATCCCGAAGCCGACCATCGCCGCCATCACCGGCTATGCGCTCGGTGGCGGGTACGAACTCGCGTTGTGCTGCGATTTCCGGATCGCCGGGGAGAACGCCAAGGTCGGCCAACCCGAGATCCTGTTGGGCATCATCCCGGGAGCCGGTGGGACACAGCGCCTCGCCCGCTTGGTGGGGCCGGCCAAGGCCAAGGACATCGTCTACACAGGGCGTTTCGTGGGCGCGGAGGAGGCGCTGGCGATCGGGATGGTGGACGTCGTCGTCGGTCCGGACGACGTCTACGACACTGCGATGCAGATGGCCGAAAAATTCTCGAGAGGTCCCGCCGCGGCGTTGCGGGCGGCAAAGGCCGCAATCGACGGTGGCCTCGACGGCGACCTCGCCAGTGGATTGAGGCTCGAGAGCACTCTGTTCGCGGCCTTGTTCGCCACCGAGGACCAGAAGCTCGGCATGGATTCCTTCGTCGAGAACGGTCCTGGCAAGGCCGAGTTCACCGGGCGCTAGGACTTCGGTGATGACCTCCGGGACCGGCGCAGCGTGACCGGCGTCAGCCGAGCCGAGATAGAGGCGGCCCGCGGGGATCCCAAACAGGCCAACGTGCTCTACCACGACTGGGAGAGCACGACCTACGACGAGAAATGGTCGATCTCCTACGACGAACGGTGCATCAACTATGCAGCCGATCGGTTCGTGGCGATTGCCGGGCGAGGAGGTTGGCCGTACCCGCATGCTCTGGAACTCGGTTGCGGCACAGGCTTTTTCACCTTGAATCTGATGCAAGCCGGCGTGATCCAACACGGCAGCGTCACCGACATCTCACCGGGCATGGTGGCCGCGGCCCTGCGCAACGCAAAGGGTCTCGGGTTATCCGTCGATGGCCGGATCGCCGACGCGGAGTTCATCCCGTACGAGGACGAGAGCTTCGATCTGGTTGTCGGACATGCGTTTCTGCATCACTTGCCCGACGTCGAACGGTCATTGCGAGAGACGCTGCGGGTGCTCAAGCCGGGTGGTCGATTCGTGTTCGCCGGGGAGCCGACGAAGTGGGGGGACAAGGTCGCTCGACGGCTCGGGCAGGCAACGTGGTGGGCCTGTACCCGGGCTACGCGGCTCCCCGGGCTCGAGAAATGGCGGCGTCCGCAGGCCGAACTCGAGGAATCCTCCGAGGCGGCCGCGCTGGAAGCCGTAGTGGATCAGCACACCTTCGTGCCGGCCCACCTACGCAGGATGGCAATCGTGGCCGGTGCGGTGGATGTGGCGGTCCGTACCGAGGAGTTGACCGCTGCCTGGTTCGGCTGGCCGGTACGCACATTCGAGGCCGCCGTGCCCGTGGGCAAGCTCGGTTTCGGATGGGCGAACTTCGCCTATCGCTCATGGCTGGCCCTGTCGGCGCTGGACAGCCGAGTCCTGTCACGTTTCATGCCGGCCGGACTGTTCTACAACGCCTTGGTCACCGGCGTGAAACCGGCTCCGCCGGAGTCGTTGATCGGCTGAATGTCCTGCTTGGAAGCGGGCGGCTCAGGCGTCCTCGGGGTTGCGGGATTGCTCGGCACCGCGAGCCTCGGCTCCGGTCTGGCCGGCGTAACCCTCGTCCTGACCGGCGGTACGGCCGACGAAGACGCCGGACTCCCCGGCGCCGGTGGTCGAATTACTGTCACCGCCCTGGGATTCGGGATCTCCACCGGTGGGTCGGCCAGTCGCCTCCGCCTCGTCGTCGGGGACGTCGGATTCGGCTCCGGATTGCTTGTCCACGATCCTCCTTCGGCGGGCGGTGCCGGGGCCGGCTCCGCGCTCGGTCGCCCACGTTACCGTTGCCGTCGTGGCGAACCGGACACCTGTCGACGCAGGTCAGCCACCTCCATTCAAGTTCCTCTCCGCGGCCTCGCTGCGGTGGGTGGTCCGGCATCGCGCGTGGACGCCGTACTACCTGGTCCGGTACCTGCGTTTGCTGCGGCTGCGAGGCAGGCATCCCTCGATCATCTGGCAGGGCATGGTTTTTCTGGGCCGCCGGGTCGAACTCGAAGCGCGGCCGGGCTACGGTCGGCTGATCCTCGGTAGCTTCGTACACATCGGGAACGACACGGCGCTGCGGTCTCATGAGGGGACCCTGCGGGTCGGTGAGAAGACGGTTTTCGGGCGCGACACGATCGTGAACTCCTATCTCGACGTGGAGATCGGCCCAGGAGCGCTGATCTCGGATTTCGTCTATATCGCTGACTTCGACCACCGAACAGAAGACCTGCACCGGCCGATCAAGGACCAGGGCATCGTGAAGGCGCCGGTCCGGATCGGTGCCGGCTGCTGGTTGGGGGTCAAGGCGACGGTTTTGCGCGGGTGTGTGGTCGGCGACGGGGCGGTCGTCGGCGCAAACTCGGTGGTGACCCGACATGTCCCCCCGTACGCAGTCGTTGCCGGTGCCCCCGCACGGGTGATCGCCGATCGACAGGCCGCCGCCGCTGTCGCGGAGCGAACTCGCGAGGCCCTGGACGACATCGGGGTGAAGACCGCTCGTGCTGCCCGTGCTCATGCCGGTGAGAGCGCCGACTAGCGTGGCTTGGCATGTCAGATCGCGCAGCGAAAGAGGCTGGAAAAGAAATGGAAGGCCACGGGGGCGATCTCGCTCTGGCCGCCTTGCGGCGATACGGAGTCGAGGAACTCTTCACCCTCTCCGGTGCACACGTGTTTCCTCTCTACGACGCCCTGCACACCTCCGGATTGCCGATCCACGATGTCCGCCACGAGGCGACCGCTGTGTTCGCCGCCGAGGCAACCTCGAAACTGCAGCGCCGGCCCGCCGTAGCCGCCCTCACGGCGGGTCCAGGGGTCACCAACGGGATCAGCGCCGTCACCACCGCCCGGTTCAACGGCTCACCGGTCATGGTCATCGGAGGTCGGGCACCTCAGTTCCGTTGGGGTTCAGGCTCACTGCAAGAGATCGACCACGTTCCGATCCTGGCCTCGATCACGAAGCACGCCGCGACCAGTACGAGCGTCGAAGCGATCCCGGCTGACGTGGACCGGGCAATGCAGGCCGCTCTCTCCGGCCACCGCGGGCCGGTCTTTCTCGACATTCCGATGGACGTCTTCTTCAGTCGCGCAGAGGTGGCTGTCCCCTCGGGTAAACCGCCTTCGCGACCGCAACCCGATCAGGTGCAGGTCGCTGAGGCCGCACGAGTCCTGGCTGAGGCGCAGCGACCGGTCGTGCTCGCCGGAACCGACGTGTACGCCGACGGTGCGTGGAACGAACTCGCCGAGGCCGCTCGAGAATTGCGGATGCCGGTGTTCTGCAACGGGATGGGTCGGGGTTGCCTTCCCGCCGACGACGAACTCGCCTTCGCCCGAGCCCGCCGCACCGCCTTCCAGCAGGCCGATGTCATAGCCGTGATCGGCACCCCGTTGGACTTCCGGCTCGGCTTCGGTGACTTCGGGGCGGCGCGGGTGGTGCACATCGTCGATGACGAGAGCCAGCACGCGCCGCACCTCAAGGCCTCGGTCCGGGTCAGTGGGGATCTACGCGCTGTGCTTGGCGGTTTGGCCGAGTATCGCGGCACTCGGGCCGATCATGAGCCCTGGTTGCTCAGTCTGCGTGAAGCCGAGATTGCCGCCCGGGACAAGGAGGGAGCCGCCCTCAGCGCGGATTCCGATCCGATCAAGCCGAGCCGGGTGTACGGCGAACTGCGCAAGGTGCTGGACCGCGACGCAGTCGTCATCTGCGATGGCGGTGACTTCGTCTCCTACGCCGGCAAATACCTCGACTCCTACACCCCCGGCTGCTGGCTGGATCCCGGTCCGTACGGCTGTCTCGGGACATCGATGGGTTACGCGATGGGTGCGCGGCTTTCCCGTCCTGCCGCCCAGGTCTGCGTGGTTCTCGGGGACGGCGCGGCCGGCTTCTCGCTCATGGACGCGGAAAGCCTTGTCCGGCAGAAGCTGCCGGTTGTGATCGTGGTGGGCAACAACGGCATCTGGGGCCTGGAGAAGCACCCGATGCAGCAGCTCTACGGCTACGACGTCGCCGCGGACTTGCAACCGGGACTGCACTACGACCAGGTCGTCAGCGCGCTGGGCGGTGCGGGGGAGACGGTGACCAAGCCGGGCGAGATCGCTGCCGCGCTTGGGCGCGCCTTCGATTCCGGCGTCCCGTACGTGGTCAACGTGCTGACCGACGCAGCAGACGCCTACCCGCGCTCCTCCTCCCTCGCCTGACCCCGCCCGACCCCCTCCGAGTTGATCATCGGAAAATGGCGGGTTGATGGCTGAAATTCGGGAAACAAGCCTCGGTATTCCGATGATCAACTCGGAAAGGGCGATCGCCTAGCGGGTGGTCTGGCTAGGTGATCATCTGGACACCCTAGGAACCCGAAAGAGCCACGGGCACTCACTTTCCGAGCGGATCTGGCCCGGTTAGACTCCTCGGCTGCCCTGATCGGAGGAGCGATGTGCCCAGCGAACCGGATCTGACCGAGCGAGTCGTCAGCAGCCAGGAGGAATTGGACGCTGCCTGGATCGATGGGCCACCGGCTCCGAGCGGCCCGATCCTCATTGCCGACTACGACCCGGCGTGGCCCGGGCTGTACGCCCGTGAACGGGAGCGGATCTGTGACCTACTCGGCAAAGCAGTGGTGTCGATCGAGCACATCGGCTCGACCGCGGTCCCCGGGCTGGCTGCCAAGCCGGTCATCGACATCGATCTGGTCGTCGCCGACTCTGCTGACGAAAGTTCCTATGTGCCGCAACTGGAAACGGCCGGGTACCGGCTCATCATCCGCGAGCCCAACTGGCACGAGCATCGCTGCCTGAAGGGACCGGACACCAACGTCAATCTGCACGTCTTCTCGCCAGGAAGCCCGGAGATCACCCGCCACCTCGTCTTCCGCGACTGGCTGCGGGCCCACCCGGAGGACCGCGACCTGTATGAACGTACGAAGCGATCTCTGGCGGCCAAAGCCGAACTCGACGACGTACGGGCTTACACCGATGCGAAGGATGCGGTGATCGACGCGATCTACGCCCGCGCTGTTGCTCATCGGCCGCTGAGCCCGCGGTAGGACGCGCCCCAGCAACGGCATTGTGGGGGAACCGGCAGGTGTCCGCCCGGAACTGTGCCAGCAGTCCACCGATGAGCCACTCACCGCCGGTGGTCTCGGCGGCCAGCGCCTCCAATTCCTCGGCAGCGGAGATGAGGTCCCGTCGTTCGTCCTCGAACATCGGCTCAGTCTGCCGGGCTGGGTCGTCGACCATCGCGCTTCGGCGGCGATCAGAGCAGGCGGGCGTCCAGGTGGCGCCACGGTCCGTCGATGTGTTCCAACTCGCGAGCGATCCTGGAGGCGCTTACCGGGTCGGTGTCCATGGCCGCGCGCAACCGGTCGAACCGGGCCGAGTGAGTTGCGATCCGGTTCCGGGCATAGTCCGCGGCAGAGTTCTTGCTGACCATGAAGGCCCAGTCGCTGGCCAGCGCCAGGTAAGCCTCACGGCAGAGTTGGTCGAGCTCGCGATTCCGTAGGTGCGAACGCGAAGAGTCCACTGTGGACAGCAAACGCGTGGCGAGGCGCTCGCCGGCGTCGACGATGTCAGCGACTTGCGGGCCGGCCCAGACCCGCCAGTCCTTGCCGCTGCCCCAGGACGAAGCGGGGATCTGCACCGGAGGGCCGACGTGACCGGCTTCTTGGGCTCCGCGCAAGGTGGTCACCCGTACGCCGGCCAGCGGAAGCCGGCGTAGCACTTCCTCCAGCCACACCGGACCCTCGTACCACCAATGACCGAACAGTTCGGTGTCGTAGGCAGCGACGGTTACCGCACGGCGTCCGGTCGCTGCGGCGAGGTCTACCAGGCGCCGGCGTACGACGTCGACGAAGTCCCTCGCATCTCGCCGGGCCATCGCCGCAGCGGCCACTGGATCCCATGGGGCTTTGTCCTGCGGTGCAGTCTGTCGACTGGTCACCCGCGCCGGCCGAAACCCCGATGCGTGATCGAAGGTGTGGAAGTCCCGATAGGCGGCACTTCCCGGGTACCCGGACTTCGGCGACCACACCCGGTAGGTCACCTCGAGATCGCGACCGAAAGCCACGACGTCGGATTCGCCGATCGGATGTGCTGCCGCCGTACGGCCACGCAGTGACGGTCCGTCGACGAGTAGCCGAGCGATCCCTTGCCCGGCGTAGATGTCCTCCAGCCCCGGGCGATAGCCGCATTCGGGAGCCCAGACACCCGCGAGCCGGCTTCCCCAGCGAAGCCAGGCGTCGTCAGATCCGGTGCGCAGGGCGTGCGCGATCAGCCGATCGTCGAGCAGCGGAAGGAAGGGATGCGCGACCGGCCCGCCGAGCAGTTCCACCACGCCGTCGTCGCACAAGCGCCGCAGGATGGGCGAGCCACCGCGCAGCCAGCGGTCCTCCACATCAACCAGGCACGCGGACGCGGCGGCGTACTCGAACCGGGCCAGATCGCGCAGCAGCGGTTCGCTGCGGGCGGCCAACTCCTCGGCGCGCAGCACCCAGTTACCCGTCCACCGGTGGATCTCGTTCAGGCAGTACGGATCATCGAGCATGGCCGCGACGGTCGGGGAGACGCCGAGACTCAGCAGTTCCCGGCGGCCCTCGGCGGCCAATCTCTCGCAGACCTCGATTACCCGTCGCCACGACGAAGTGAACGCCTGGTGCAGCCACTCCTCACCGACCGGCCAGGCCCCGGCGTGGGCGACCCAGGGCAGGTGGGTATGCAGGACCAGGCAACAGGTTCCGATCTCAGCGACCGCCGCACTCGTGACCAGCCTCACTCCTCCTCGGTCAACGCATCGCCTTACCCGTCAGTAACATCAGGGGCAGATTTTCAGAGGAAACGAGCCTGCCAGACTGCTCGCACCACTCCACGACACATCTCGGACAGCCGATGCGAACAGACGCGGACAGGGAGCTCATAGGGCATGAACATCGTCGTCCTGGTGAAGCAGGTGCCTGATTCAGGCAGCGAGCGCACGCTCGATTCCAGTGACAACACGGTGGCGCGCGCCTCGGCGGACAACGTCATCAACGAAATGGACGAGTACGCGATCGAGGAGGCGCTCCAGGTCAAGGAGGCCCACGGTGGCGAGGTCACGATCCTCACCATGGGTCCGGACTCGGCGACCGACACGATCCGTAAGGCGCTGTCGATGGGAGCCGACAAGGCGATCCACGTGACCGACCCGGCGCTGCACGGCTCCTGCGTGATTGCCACCAGCGCGGTCCTGGCGAAGGCACTGGGCACCATCGAGTGGGATCTGGTGCTCTCCGGCGCGCAGTCCACCGACGGCGGCCTGACGATGATGCCCGCGCTGCTCGCCGAACGACTCGGGGTCGCCCACCTGTCCGGCGCCCGCAAGCTCACCGTCGACGGCTCCAAGCTCACCGTCGAGCGGCAGACCGACGGTGGCTACTGGACGATCGAAGGCCAGACACCGGCCATCGTCAGCACCTGGGACACCATGAACGAGCCGCGCTACCCCTCGTTCAAGGGAATCATGGCCGCCAAGAACAAGCCGGTCACGACGCTGAGCCTCGCTGACCTCGGGGTGGATGCATCAGAGGTCGGGCTGGGCGCGGCGACCAGCACCGTGCTGGAGTTCGCGAACCGCCCGCCCAAGGGCGAGGGCGAGCAGGTCAAGGACGAGGGAGACGGCGCGGCAAAGCTCGCGGACTTCCTCGCGTCGAAGAAGTTCGTCTGAGGCCAGGGAGTTCTGCAGATGTCTGAAGTTCTGGTTCTCGTCGAGACCGTGGCCGACGGCGACGGAGTCGCCCTGAAGAAGGTCACCTTGGAGATGCTCACCGCCGCTCGCGCGCTGGGTGAGCCTTCCGCGGTCGTCGCCGGCGCAGTCGGTACCGCCGCTGCGGTCAAGGAGCGGGTGGCCGAGTACGGCGCTGCCAAGATCTACGTCGCCGAATCCGACGACATCGACAACCACCTCGTCGCGCCGAAGGCGGAGGTCCTGGCGAAGCTGGTCGCCGACACCTCCGCAGCCGCGGTGATCCTGCCGAGCACCCAGGAGGGCAAGGAGGTCGCCGGCCGGCTAGCCATCAAGATCGGCAGCGGTCTGCTCACCGACATCAGCGAGGTCAACTCCGACGGCACGGCCACCCAGGTGGTCTTCGCCGGAGCGGTCATCGTGAAGTCGAAGGTCGCCAAGGGAACACCGATCTATACCGTGCGCCCGAATTCCGTTGCCCCCCAGCCTCAGCCCGCAGCCGGAG
This sequence comes from Geodermatophilaceae bacterium, assembly GCA_013814015.1. Taxonomy (GTDB): domain Bacteria; phylum Actinomycetota; class Actinomycetes; order Mycobacteriales; family Geodermatophilaceae; genus JACCQS01. Next base: position 11,927 of record JACCQS010000286.1, read on the forward strand.
AAGAAGTGCCGGTCGATATCGCGATCAGCGACGACGCGAAGAGGGTCACGGTCGTCGGTAGGACCCTGGAGGCAAGCGGCGGACGGCCCGAGTTGACCGAGGCCTCGATCATCGTCTCCGGTGGTCGCGGGGTCGGCAGTGCCGAGAACTTCGCCCTGATCGAAGGATTGGCCGATTCCCTTGGCGGCGCAGTCGGCGCATCCCGCGCTGCGACGGACTCCGGCTTTTACCCCCACCAGTACCAGGTCGGGCAGACCGGCAAGACCGTCTCGCCGCAGCTCTATGTGGCCGTAGGGATCTCCGGCGCTATCCAGCACCGTGCGGGGATGCAGACCTCGAAGACCATCGTGGCGATCAACAAGGACAACGAGGCGCCGATCTTCGAACTCGCCGACTTCGGCGTCGTGGGTGACCTCTTCCAGATCGTCCCTGTTCTGACCGAGGAGATCACCAAGCGCAAGGCCTGAGCGCGCGCGAAGCGCGCCCGGATTCCTTTCGGTGCCGCCGGCCGCGTACGGAACGAGCCCGCAGCGCTGGCCGGGAATGTGGCGAAGCGCGCCCGGATTCCTTTCGGTGCCGCCGGCCGCGTACGGAACGAGCCCGCAGCGCTGGCCGGGAATGTGGCCAGTTCTGGTTGCGCGGCGCAGCATCGCCGTGGAGGCGGTTAGGCTTTCCAGCAACATGACCTACCTCGATCATGCGGCCACCACACCGATGCTGCCCGCGGTGGCGCAGGCACTGGCGGAGCAGTTCACGGCGGTCGGGAACGCCTCGTCGCTGCACGCTTCCGGACGCACAGCCCGGCGAGTGGTCGAGGAATCCCGTGAGTCGATCGCCGCCTCCCTTGGCGCGCGCCCCTCCGAGCTCATCTTCACCTCTGGTGGCACCGAGAGTGACAACCTCGCCGTCAAGGGGATGTTCTGGTCGCGCCGGGAGTCAGACAGCCGCCGCAGGCTGATCATCAGCCCGACCGAGCACCATGCGGTCCTCGATGCCGTGGAGTGGCTGCACAAGCACGAAGGGGCCCAGGTCAGCTGGTTGCCGACCGACATGTACGGCGGGGTCAGCGTCGACGCGCTGCGCGCCTGCATCGAGGAGGACCCGGACGACGTCGCGCTGGTCAGCATCATGTGGGCGAACAACGAAGTCGGCACGGTCAACGACATCGCCGCCCTGGCGCAGGTATGCCAGACCTCCGGCATCCCGATGCACACAGATGCCGTCCAGGCCGTCGGGATACTTCCGGTCGACGTCACGGTCTCCGGAGTGGACGCGCTGACCATGACCGGGCACAAGCTCGGTGGCCCGTACGGCGCCGGCGTCCTCATGCTCCGTACGGATGTGAGCGCGACACCTCTGGCGCACGGCGGCGGCCAGGAACGCGACGTTCGGTCGGGAACTCTGGACACACCAGCCGTACGCGGTCTGGCCGTGGGCGTGCACGCCGCGGTCTCCGGGCGCCTCGATCGGGCGCCGCGAATCGCGGCCCTCCGGGATCGGCTCGTGCGCGGCGTACAGGCTGAGATCCCGGATGCCGTTCTCAACGGATCACCGGTGGACTCGATCGTCTCCGACGGTCCTGGACGGTTACCCGGCAACGCGCACCTGTCCTTTCCAGGCTGTGAAGGAGATGCGCTGCTCATGCTGTTGGATGCGCGGGGCATCGAATGCTCCACCGGATCGGCCTGCAGCGCAGGAGTTTCCCAGCCCAGCCACGTCCTGCTCGCCATGGGCGCAGACGTCGAGCGCGCTCGGGGATCCCTGCGGTTCTCCCTGGGTCACACATCCTCCGACGCAGATGTGGATCATCTGCTCGAGGTGATCCCGGCGGTAGTCGAGCGGGCCAGGCGCGCCGGCCTGTCCGGCGCCAGCCGCTGATCGCGCCTCGGATCAGGTAGCTGCCATGAATGTGATCGCCGCGATGAGCGGTGGCGTCGACTCCGCGGTCGCGGCAGCGCTGATGGTCGAGGCCGGGCACCAGGTGACCGGTATCCATCTCGCGCTTGCCAGCACGCCGGATGCATCGCGTACCGGATCGCGCGGATGTTGCACCGTCGAGGACGCGAACGATGCCCGCCGCGTCGCCGATGTCCTGGAGATACCGTTCTACATCTGGAGTTTCGCGGATCGTTTCCGTGCCGAGGTCGTCGATGAGTTCGTTGCGGAGTACGCGGCCGGGCGGACGCCGAACCCGTGCATGCGCTGTAACGAGCAGATCAAGTTCTCGGCAGTCCTCGACCGGGCTCTGGCATTGGGCTTCGACGCCGTGGTTACCGGCCACCACGCCCGGCTCGACGCCGGTGTGCTGCGCCGGTCGGTGGACGAGGGCAAGGACCAGTCCTACGTGTTGGCCACGCTCACCGAGCGGCAATTGGGACTTGCGGTGTTCCCGCTCGGGGAGATGACCAAGGACGAGGTACGTCGGCAGGCTGCACGGCGGGGGCTCCTGGTCGCCGACAAGCCTGACTCCCACGACATCTGTTTCATCCCGGACGGCGACACTCGGGGGTTCCTCGGCAGGCATCTCGGTGCACAGACCGGCGACATCGTGGATGACGAGACCGGGACCATCCTCGGCCGTCATGACGGCGCGCATGGTTTCACCGTGGGTCAACGACGCGGGCTCAGCCTCGGAGTTCCCGCAGCTGATGGGAAGCCGCGGTATGTCCTGTCGCTGTCGGTGGTCGACAACACAGTGCGGGTCGGTCCGGGTGCGGCCTTGGAGGTCGAATGTCTCCGCACGGGACCTGCCGTCTGGCACACCGATGTCGCGATGGGGGAGTCCTTCGACTGCATCGTGCAACTGCGCGCGC
>JACCQS010000304.1 GCA_013814015.1 Geodermatophilaceae bacterium
CGACGAGTTCTGGCATCTGGCCGCCACAGGGGGCCAGGCTCCGAGCCGGCAACGCGCCGAGCCGCTGTTCCCGGACGCGCGTCAGGCCCGCAAGATCCCGCAGGAGGCCCGCTGGCTGATCCCGCGGATCGACAAGATGCAGGCCGAGGAGTTGCTGTCCCTGGTCCGCATCCTGGACGGCGTCATGAACAACACCAGCCTGATCCTGCTGTTCACGATCGGTGACACCCGCCTGTTGTTCCCGGGCGACGCCCAGCTCGAGAACTGGCGCTATGCCTTGCAACGGGCCCCCAACGCTGAGGACATCCGGTCCCGTCTGAGCCAGACCCGCGTCTACAAGGTCGGTCATCACGGCAGCCTCAATGCGACTCCGCGCACCTTGCTGTGGAACGGATTCGTCCGTGCCGGGCTGCCTGACCCGGCACAGCAGCTGATCACCCTGTTGTCCACGAGAGCGAGCACGCACGGCGATTCCGATCAAGGCACGGAGGTCCCGCGGGACCGGTTGGTCGAGGAACTGAAGACCCGCAGTCGGCTGGTCAACACGCAGGACTGCACGGCGGAGTCGGGCTGGTGGCGCGAGGTCGTCGTACCGCTCTAGGCCGTACCGCTTTCGTCCGTACGGCTACAGGTCGTACCGATCGGCGCACCGCAGGCCTCAGGAGGTGTGCCGGATCTTCAGGGTCCGCGCTGCCATGTGCGGTGCGGTCAGGATGGCGTCCCGGATCGCGGTCGTCCGCGAGCCTGGGAACGGTCGATTGAACGGGTAGCCCATGTCGCGGGCGTCTGGATAGCGGTCGACTGCACCGCAGAAGCTCATCGACCCGCATTCGCCCTGCACCGGCACCAGATCGATCGAGGCGTCGGTGCACATCACCATCAGCCGGCACCGCAGACCCTCGGCATCGCCTCGGGGCAAGAGCAGGGTGTACGGCCAGCCGCAGTCGCAGTAACTGTCGTCGTCGGGGTCGACGCCGGCCGCCAGCACCTGGTTCGGGCTGAGGTCGATCTGCCGCTTGACCACGGAGGACTCAGCATCACTGCGGGCGACGACGACCCGCGCGCTGGCGGCCAGGTCGACCACAAACTTGTCCAGCTCGATCCAGGCCCGTCGGTCGGTCGCCTGAGTCGAAGGCACCAGGAACATTCGTACGGTGACCCGAATGTCGGCCGTGGAGGTGTTCTCCAACCGGAAAAAGGTGGTGAAGGGCTCATGGCTGAGGTACTTGATCTGCCGGTTGCCGAATGTCGTGGTCAGCATCGTGGTGGTCAGCTCGTCCAGGGTCGGTACGCCGCCCGCCTCGGGCACGTTCGAGCTGAAGTTCTGATCCCAGTGGTCCCCGCCGAAAAGTTGCCCGCCGAGGGCGTCGAGGTCGGTCTGCTCCGGCAGGTCCGTCGTACGGCAGACAATGATGTCTGGACTCGACCATGCCGTCGCTCGGGTTCCGATTCCATCGCGTACGAGAACCTTTGGTGCGTCTGAGAAGTCGTTCGGGTCCTGCCCGCTCTGCCACCGGGCATTGATGTCATCGATGGCACGGTGCCAGCGCCAGAAGACCTGGTCCCGGATCGCAGTGGCAGTCGAGGCCATCACTCCGCCGTTGCCGCCAGGGGACAGGCGCGCGATCCGGCCGTGCCCGCTGTTGTGCAGGCCGGGATAGGTGTTGGGGTCCAACCCGGTGAGCTGCCAGGCAGCGGCCTCGACGGCCTCCCCGAGGTTCGTCCGGTTGATGTCGACGTTCGAGCCGTTCGCCGTGACCAGAGTCCCTGTCCGCAGGGCTTCGTCGATGGCTGAGGTGAAGGTACGCAGGGACGAGACGGCGTCGGCGGCCAGCGACTGGTTCTCCTCACGCCGCCGGAAGTCCCCACCGAACAGCAGAAACCCCTCCGGGTCGTAGCCCTCGGCGATCCGGGTGGCCCATTGCGCCGGTCCGAAGGCGCCGACCCGAGACAGCCCGTGCGAGCTGAGTTCGGCGTCGTAACGAGCGAGCATCTGCTGGTGCATGTAGAAGAAGAGTTCGCCCTGGCGGTCGTTCATCCGGAACATGGCGCGGTAGTGGACCGGGGCCAGCCCGCGTAGCTGTGAGCCCCTGATCCCGGAGAACACGCGGGCCAGTTCGGTCGGTGACGAGTTGGCCACGAAGGCTGCCCCTTGGCCGGGAGCGATCTGGTCGATGATCGCGCTCAGCGTCGTCCGACTGGTCGCGCCCACCCAGGTGCGGAAATCGCGCGGCGGCAGCCCGGTGTAGGGGTACACCTCGTGCCAATGTTGATGGTGCTCGTTGGCCAGCACGTCCTCGCGCCAGTAATCCAGCTCCGGCGACTCACCGCCGAGGGACACCGCCAGGCCGATGCCCCCGTGAGCAGGGGGTGGATTGAACAGCCCGGGAGCCGCGACGACGCTGCGCGGCTTGGAGAGCAGCCGTCCATTGCGGTTGTGCGTGACGAACACCGCGAAACCCTGCCGGATCAACTCCGGATGGAACTCACTCGACTGGTCCTCGACGTGGTCCAGCGCTTTGTCCAAGCCGTCATTGACCCTGGAGCGTGACGCAGCCAACGCTGACAACCGAAACGACAGCGCCGTGGCCTCCAGGGCGTCGTCCGGATCGAACCAGGAGAACGAATGCAGGGGCGTTGGCTGCCGGACGGCCCGCGGTCGGCGACCGGACCTGCTTGGCTTCGCCGCCTGGGCTTCGAGCAGCCCGGCGTACAACCGCGAACTACGCTCTCGTAAGAGTGGCATCGACGTCATGTCCGGCCCCACATTCATGCTCAGGTCGCAGGCCGTTGACGCTAATGCACCGGAGGCCCGCTGGGGCCCATACCCGGATCCGGTGTGATGAATGATCAGCCCCGTGTAGTTCGAGGTATAACCGTTCCCCCGGCTGTAGCAGCCATCGGACTCATGGACGGTGACGCCGAAGTCGCGAAGTCCAGCAACAACCGCCTTGGCGATGCTGACACTCACAACCCGTTCTTCTCGGCCTCGTCCGGGTCGTAGTCGGCTTTCAGGTACGGGGCGTCGGGTTCGGCATCGAGCGTTCCGATGACCCGCATGCCGCCGTACTGGAGTTCCTCATGCCGGACAACCACGTCCCCGGCCAAAGCGTCAGGACTGTCGTCGGGGTCGGCCGCCCCAGCCAGATGGTCACGGACGTGTTGGTCCACGGCGTAAAGCTGCTCGCCGGTGTACCCCGCCGACAGGCCTCGGGTGTAGATCATCATGATGCGCTGGGAGGCATGCGCAATCCACTCGAAGGAGGTG
>JACCQS010000306.1 GCA_013814015.1 Geodermatophilaceae bacterium
GTACAGCGGCATGGCGACCGACCTCACCTACAAAGCGGCACCCTACAAGGATTCCGGTGGCTGGCCACGCACTGCTCGGTCCCGGACCATGAAGCTGATGGCCGACGCAAAAGCGGTGGTGCTCGCCGGAGACACCCACCTCCCGTCTCTGGTCCGGCACGTCGGCGGGCCCGTCCAGTTCTGCGGTCCGGCGGGTGGGACCACGTACACGCGCTGGTTCACACCCAAACCGCCGCTGCCCAACCCGGGCAGCACCCCGAACACCGGGGACTTCACTGACGCGTACAAGAACGTCTCCAAGGTGCTGGCCGTGTCCAACGTGCGCGTGGACATCAACACCTGGATCAACGCCTACGGCCAGCCCTACATCGGCGATCAGGCGCTCAAGGAGGAGGGGTACGGAATCCTGAAGATCAACACCGTGAACCGTACGCACACCTTCCAGGCCTGGCGCTTCGACGTCGACCCGCTTGCGTCCGGCGCGAAGCCCATGGCGGGCTGGCCCTACGTGCTGTCCTTCGACAACGTCTGACGAGCCGGCACTTCTCAGACCGCAGCGACACCGATCAAGCCGTTGCGGGTGACCAGCGCCGCGAGGCTCCGCTCGTCGAGACCGTGGGTTCCTGCGGGGCGCCGCGGAAGGACCAGATAACGGGTCTCGGCGCTGGCATCCCACACGGTGATGGCTACAGCCGGGTCGAGGTCGAAGCCGAATTCGGCCAGCACAGCCCGGGGTTCGCGGACAACCCGGGAACGGTAGGCCTCGCTCTTATACCAGGTGGGGGACGGCCCGAGCAGCGCAATCGGATAGCAGGAGCACAGCGTGCAGACGATCACGTTGTGGGCATCGGCGGTGTTCTCGACGACCTTGAGGCGTTGTTCCTGCAGGCCTCCGCCCATCGACAAACCGAGTTCGACCAGCGCAGTATTCCCATCGGCCAGCAATCTCGCCCGGAACCCTGCGTCGAGCCAGGCCCGCGCGACCACCCGCGACCCGTTGGCCGGCGAGGCCCGGGCAAGAAACGCCTCGAGGGCTCGGTCGAGTTCGGCCGGATCCACTAGTCCACGTTCCTCGAGCAAGGCCTCGACGTGACGTACTTGGGCGGCCAGGGTGGCGTCCGTACCGTGGTGTTCGCCGCTCATCCCTGGTCCACCTCCGCACCCTCGACCGGCATCAGGTTGCTCTCCCAGATGTCCAGGGTGACCGAGTGCTCACCTTCGTCGAACAGGTCTCGAGCAGCGAAGCGCACGGTGTAAACCGGAAGTGGATCGCAGGGCAGCCCCCGAGCGCGGTCATCCGCAAGCGGGTGCTGCCCTTGGGGTTCCAGGATCGTACCGACGGCACCTCGTGCGTAGCGCGGCAGTCTGCTGTGGTGCGACGGGTCGGTCCGGCAGGTCTGCACCCGCGTCCCGGGACTGAACCGGTCAGTCATGCGAGACCTGCCCAGCAGAGATCTCCTCGGCCGAGACGACGCCCTTCCTGACCAGAAGCGTGCTGATGGCATGCAGCCATTTCTCGTAGTAGGACGAATCCAGGTAGTGCTGGGGCGCCATCTGCTCGACGGCGTCGCGGAACTCGTCGAGGTTGTAGACGCCACGGCCCATCAGGGCCCGGTTGATCGCGAAGACGTGCGCCTCCCAGTCGGAGTGGAAGGGCGGCTCGTCCGCCTCCTCTTCGATCGCCGCGAAGCCCTGCATTCCGCCGACATCATTGATCCGACTCAAAGCCAGCCCTCCTCGTGCGCTCGACTCATGACCTCTCCGGCTCCCAGTCTGTCATCACTCGGTCGGTTGCCCCGGCCTCGCGGCCGCTGCCGGGCGAGGCCGATCCGGTGTGTACCGCCTGCGCCCAGCAGGCGACCGGATCGCCGTTCCTGACCAATCTCAACGCGGGTCGCGAGGTGGAGACCGGAGTCGACTACACGAACGTGGTCACCCGGTACGACGAAGTCGTGCTGCCCTACCGCAGCGGGTATCTCTCCGGGCCATCGACTCAGATCACGAACATCACCCTGCAGGCCAGGTGCCCGCTCGACTTCACCGACCACCTGCTGATCATCTACGACTACGCCGCTCCGCAATGTTGGGTCGAGCACGCATTGCTCCGCGATGGCCCGGGCCAGCCCAACCTTCCGGCCATTCTGCCTATGAGGCGCCGGCATCGCCTCGCAGTACAACCGCCTTCTCGGCGTCGCCCCTGAAGGGTCAGGTGCAATGCGTAGGACAAAGGTGGCTTGTGGCGTTGCCCTACCCTCGTTCCTCCGGAGGGCTCGCATAGTGGCCTAGTGCGGCGGTCTTGAAAACCGCTATGGCTGGTGACAGTCATCGTGGGTTCGAATCCCACGCCCTCCGCTCTGTGATCTCTCGGGAGATCCCGGACGGTCCGAACCCAGTTTGGGTTCGGTCTGGCATCGCGACGTGGCAGTGGTACCGATTTGGCCGACAGGTAGTACCATGACAGTCGTGGCAACCAACTTGCGTCTGTCCGGCGAAGCCGCCGCGGCTCTGCGTGACGCGGCCAAGCGGAGTGGCCGGTCCCAGCAGGATCTGCTCCGAGAGGCCGTCGATCGTCTTCTAGGCCTGAGGCCCGACCAGAGCGCGCGCCAACGGGCAGTGCAGGCTGGGATCGTCGAGCCTCCCAGTCTCTTTGACGATGTCATCCCGAGCATCGGACTTCCGGGGAACGTCACCACCCTGGACCTACTCGATCGAGACCACGATCGGTGACAACTCTGTACGTCGACAGCAGTGCCCTGCTCAAACGCGTCGTCCTCGAAGCCGAGTCCTCGGCAGTCCGCTTTCTGCTACGGGAGGCAGACGCAGACGGCGACTTGATCACCGCGTCGTCGTTGGCTTGGCTTGAGGTCTGGCGGTCACTTCGTCGAGCAGGGGTGGCCGACCTTGCGGCGACGGTCAACTCTGCGTTGTCCGGCGTCGCCATGTTTCGTCTGCGCGACACGGTTCTCATCCGAGCGCGGCGGGTGGGCTACGACGAGCTGCGTTCGCTGGATGCAATCCATCTGGCGTCGGCATTGGATGTCGGCGCCGACTCGATTCTCACTTATGACGAGCGTCTCGCGGAATCGGCGGCCTCGGTCGGCCTCAACGTCCTGGCTCCGCGGGAGTGATCGAGCCGTAGCCAACCCGACGAGGCGCGAAAGCCATCCCATCAGGTCCGGTCCGTTCTGACCCCTCTCCGCGTACTTACCAGTGACTGATCGCCGACCAGAACGTGCCCGATCTCCGAATTTCTCACCCGTCCCTCGGGTGCCTACGTCGAAGGGTCGGTGGCGTCGGTTAGCGTCGGGCTGGTGCGAGGAGGACGGGACGCAATGCAACTCACCATGACTGCCGACGAGACGGCACTGTCCAGGCTGGTCGGCACCGAGACCTTCCTACGAGGACGCGACTACGCCCGGCGCGGTGCCGTACTCAACCCGCAGAGCCTCGAGGACCCTCAGCACATTTTCGGCCAGGTGCGCGGCGCCGCCCGCATGCCCTATACCGCGATCGCCGTCGTCTCGAAGTCGGCCGACGGCAAGCTGGCGTCCTTCCAGGGCACCTGCACATGCCCCGTCCGCGTGGACTGCAAGCACACCGTGGCGCTTGTGCTTGCTTCACTCCCCCACGATGCAGGGGGTGCGGACGGCAATGTTGCTGCACCACACGCACCGTGGGAGCGGGCGCTGATCGATCTCGCCCGGGATGATGATCAAGAGTTGCCCCCGCCGGCCGTTGCTCTGCAACTCGAGCTCATCGCGCCTTCCATGCGCCCTCCGTACAACGCGCGACCCGTCCCACCGCGGCTCGGCCTGCGACCCGTGCTCCCCGGCAAGAACGGTGGCTGGGTGCGGGCTGGGATCGCCTGGTCGAGCGTCGGTTATCTTTCCTACTCCCGCCGTGACATCGCCCCCGAGTACCTCCGGCTGCTCACCGAGATCATGGCTATGGATTCGTCGGGTCCGTCGGCCTATTACGGCGGTGCGAGCCACGCGATCTACCTCGAGTCCCTCGCCAGCAGGCGCATCTGGGATCTCCTCGCCGAGGCGCGCGACATCGGGATGCCGTTGGTCCATGCCGGCAAGCAGGCGCCGCCGGTGGCTGTGTACGACGACGACGCGGACCTCGTCCTGGATCTCAGCCGCAGCGCCACGGGGCTCGTGCTGCGCTCCCAGGTCATCGTGGGCCGCGAGCGACCCGCACTGGATGCGGCGTTACTGCTCGGCGACCCAGTGCACGGCATCGCATGGTGGCAGGCGGACGGCGAGCTCGAGCCGCGACCGAACAGCGGGCTCCGGCTGGCCCGCTTCAGCGCGCCCGTTGACTCGGCGCTGCGGCATCTGGTCGAGCAGCGGACGCTGCTGGTACCGCGGCGGGACGAGATCCGTTTCTTCAGTGAGTACTACGCGGTGTTGCGGCAGCGGGCTCGGGTGACCTCCGGCGACGAGTCGGTCACGTTGCCCGAGCCGTTGCCCCCCGCGCTGACCCTGATCGTGCGACATCTCGCTGGCCATCGCCTCAGCCTCGAGTGGCAGTGGCGGTACAGCCTCGCGGACGTGGTGCGGCGGGAACCGCTCTGGCCGCCGCACGGACCGGCCAGGGGCCGTGATCTCGAGCAGGAGGGCATCGTCCTGTCCGCCGTGCTGCGGATCGCCGGCTCGATGCCCGAGCTTTGCGAGGTCACGACCGGCGGTGCGCGGCTCGCTCCAGCGGTCGAGCTCGACGGATTCGCGACCATCCGATTCACGACGGACGTGTTACCCGGGCTGGCCGAACTGAGCGAGCTCACCATCGAGACCCACGGCACGCCGACGAGCTACCGGGAGGCCGTAGCTGCGCCCGTCGTGGCGATATCAGGATCGGAGTCCCCCGACGACCGGGACTGGTTCGACCTCGCCGTCACCGTATCGGTGGACGGCGAGCAGGTCCCATTCGAGCGGCTGTTCGTCGCACTGTCGGCGGGCGAGAGCCATCTCATCCTGCCGAGCGGGACCTACTTCAGCCTCGACCTCGCCGAATTCCGAACGCTTGCGGATCTGATCGCCGAGGCACGAGCGATGCAGGACCCCGGTTCCAACACGGTCCGTCTGAGCCGCTATCAGGCAAGCCTCTGGGACGAGCTGGATCGTCTGGGTGTGATCAGTGGCCAGGCCGCGGACTGGCAGCGGTCGGTACGCGCGTTGACCCGCGTCGGCGAGTTGGCCGAGCCCGCGATTCCACAGACGCTGGAGGCCGTCCTGCGCCCATATCAACACACCGGATTCAGCTGGCTGGCCTTCCTCTACGCGAACCGGCTGGGCGGCATCCTCGCTGACGAGATGGGTCTGGGCAAGACGCTGCAGACCCTGGCGCTGATCTGCCATGCGAAGCAAACCCACGACACAGAGGGACCATTCCTGGTCGTCGCACCCACCAGCGTTGTGGTCAACTGGGCGGCCGAATGCCGAAGGTTCGCCCCCGAACTCACCGTGCGGGTGATCACCGAGACCCGCACCCGGCGTGGCCGCGAGCTGACCTCGGTCGCGTCAGGTGCCGACATCGTCATCACCTCCTACGCGCTGTTCCGCCTCGAGTACGACGACTACGCGCAACTGGGCTGGTCCGGGCTGATCCTCGACGAGGCGCAGTTCGTCAAGAATCACCAGTCGCGCGGGCACCAGTGCGCCAAGAGGTTGCCGGCGCCCTTCAAACTGGCGATTACCGGAACGCCGATGGAGAACAACCTGATGGAGCTGTGGTCGCTGCTGTCGATCACGGCTCCGGGGCTGTTTGCTAACCCGATCCGCTTCGAGCAGCAGTACCGTACGCCGATCGAGCGCGGCAACGACGCAGAGTTGCTCGCTCAACTCCGGCGCCGGGTTAAGCCGCTCATGCTGCGCCGCTCGAAGGAAGAGGTTGCGCGCGACCTGCCCGACAAACAGGAGCAGGTCGTCGAGCTGGAGCTGAATCCGAAGCATCGGCGGGTCTACCAGACCCACCTTCAACGCGAGCGGCAAAAGGTGCTCGGTCTGCTGGGCGACTTGGAGAAGAATCGGTTCGCGATCTTCAGGTCGCTGACCCTGCTCCGGCAGGCAAGCCTCGACGCTGCGTTGATCGACCCCGCTTATGCGAACATCCCGTCCACCAAGCTGGACGTCTTGATGGAACTTCTGACCGAGATCGTCAGCGAAGGCCACCGGACGCTGGTCTTCAGCCAGTTCACCCGATTCTTGGAAGCCGCCCGCCGGCGGCTGGATGCCGACGGCGTCGAGTACGTCTACCTGGACGGCTCGACGAGAAACCGGACCGCAGTGCTGGCCGAGTTCAAGAACGGCACCGCGCCGGTGTTCCTGATCAGCCTCAAGGCGGGCGGATTCGGCCTCAACCTGACCGAAGCCGACTACTGCATCCTTCTCGACCCCTGGTGGAACCCGGCCACCGAGGCTCAGGCAGTCGACCGGGTGCATCGGATCGGCCAGACGAAGAAGGTCATGGTCTACCGGCTGGTCGCCAAGGACACCATCGAGGAGAAGGTGGTAGCACTCAAGGCCGCCAAGGCGGCGCTGTTCGGCAGCGTCATGAACGGAGGCCAGTTCTCCTCCGGTGCCCTCACCGCCGCGGACATCCGCGGCATGCTCGAGTAGTGCTCTGCGTCGTTGCCCCGACGGCGTGATCGCTCTACGTCAGTCGCAGTGGATTCGAACTGGTTGCCAGCGCCAACCCCAGCATTGCTCTCTTACACCCGGCTGACATACGGCTAGTCGCTCGGCGGGAGGATCGCCCAGGTGTAGCCGTTGCGCCGACTGTCAAAGACGCATTCGTACCAAATATCGAGAGCCTCATCATGATGAAGCCGACCAACATCCGACGCTTCGTTGCATTCACCAACCGGCGGACGTTCCGTGGAGTCAGGCGACGAACCGCTCACGAGTCGGGGTCGAGTAGGTCGAGTTGATCGCCGCCCACTGTCCGGGGGCCATTACGTCCTCGGGCCCCGGTCGTAGACATGGCTACGCGATTTGGCAGGCGGAAGTGCTTCCCGAGTGTTTCCGTTTGCTGTTGGTAGTTTGAGCCAATTCCCTTGCCGTACAGGTGCGTAGGCTCTTCAAGCATGCGCTCGAATGTCAGCTTGCATACGGGCTGCCGATGTTCGATCATGAACGGGACATCGTGTGCCCGAACCTCAAGAGCGGCCGTCGATCCCTTGAACCTGTCGCCCTCATCGTAACCAAAGCCTGGGTCGAAGAATCCCGCATAGTGTGTCCTTAGCTCACCACTAGTTGGGTCGTATGCCGTCATTTCCGCGGCGAGTGCAGGGGGAATAGTAACCGCCTCGTAGGACATGAGCAGGTAGAAAACCTTGGGCGTCAGCACGATGCGACGGCCGTTCTCACGTTTGACCGGTTCCCAGTAGTCCTTTGGGTCGGCTGTATGCACACTTGTCATGTCCAGAAGCGGTGGGCTGCTCCGCGCGCGGTAACCGACGTCGCCGGTCGGATCTCCCTTCAAATCAAGGCCAAGGAAGAGACCGCCCGACAGGTCGAGCTTCTCGGGCGGTACGTCGGCTCCGCGCTCAAAAAGTATGGGCTGGCGCATATGAAACTTGTTGATCTCTTCATCGCTGAGTTCCGTATGACCCACCGATAGCCGCAACTGATTCAGTGATAGGTCCTCTCGTACGAGGACGGGAAAAGAGAGTGGCACAACTTCTAGGTACAGTCCGCCTTTGTAGCCTGCCGTAATCTCGTCGAATCGATAGCTGTAGTCGGTGATCACGCGCGTAAAGACGTCAGCACGGCCCGTCGAACTTTTCGGGTTGGCTCTCCCTCGAATGTCGGCCGGAAGATCGAGCCGCTCTTTCAGCGGGATCAGGTACGGAAGACCGGGCGCGAGAACGGCCCCCTTGCCGCTAAGTGAGAACTCATCGAGCACGAGGCCCTTCATTCGCCGCTGAACCGTTTGGCTTGTCGGCAGGAAGCTGCAACGCACGCGATAGGCCACCGGGCCGAGTCGAAGATCGAGGCTTGCGGGTTGGATGCTCTGGTGCGGAATATCGGATCCGAGGGACTTGATCATTCCCGCTTCGACGGCTTTCGCGAGGTACTGGTTTGGGAGCACTCCCATGCCGCCGTTCGGCAGGCCTAGCACGGCACGCTGAACCAACATGAGGCCACGGCTCATCCTATGCCCGTCGCGACGGCCCGCGTGTGGCGCGGCGACGCGCCCCAGCCACGTCGCTCCCGTCCGTTGCGGGCGAACGCCGCTGTCAACCACGCCGTCGTTTCGCGGACCAGCCTCCCAGCCAATCAGTCTGCCCTACCTGCCTACTGACGAGTGTGAAAGCCATCCCATCAGCTCCGCATCTTGGAGCGGATGACGCTCTTTCACACCACCCAATCTCAGCGACGAGCATTCTGCCTGGGCAGGTCCCGCGGTAGCCATGGCGCCAGATTGCTACCTGCTGTTCAGCGCGTCGAGCACGCGCCCGCCGGGCAGCGAGGTTGACAGGTCGATCCGACTTCCACTTCTCCGCCCAAGCCGACGGCGAACGAGCACGTCGCCGACGATGCTCAGGGCTACGATGGCGCCTGGGCGGGCACATCTCTACACGGCGCTTCTCATACATCGAGCGCTCACTGGGACGATCTCCGCGTCGGGGTCATCACGTTGGCTCTGGCCCAGGGAACCGCCGGGCAGAGTATGTGACCTGCGCAGGAGCGTCAGCGGCTGATCGACGAGCGGCTATTCGGAGCGCTCTGGATCGACGGATCGAATTGCCTGTGACCGCAGCCTGAACCCGATCGTCGCCTCAACAATCCGGTCACGCAAGCGCCCGACAGTGTCCGACTTGGGCACGGGCAGGTCCATGTCCGTGGCGAGCGCCTTGAGTTCTGCGCGCAGTGGAGCGAGTTCCAGAAGGACGGCCAAGGCTGCTCACGAGATGTAGCGCGCAACAACCGGTCGCGAATGGCGCGGACGTCGACATCTATGGGTCGAGAAGGCCGCGCACGACTCCTAGAGGAAATCCTCTCAACCACGATCCTCGCATCATTGCGCTCAAGCGCGGAAATGTCATCATCACTCAGGTTGCGCACGACGCCGAGGGTCCGCTCGATGGTGAAGCCCGCGAACGTTGCTCCTGGTACCAGCGTCACGATCGCCTCCAGGTACCCCTTCGCCAGGAGTGGATCGTAAGGCACCGACGCCGAATCAGGGGGCCGAGGCGGTCCCCGCTGTCGGGCAGGGGGGCGACGTGTGCAGTGAGAACGGCAGGAGATCGGGCTCCCATGCGGCATCCGGTGCGGCACCCGCCCGGAGACGAACCTGCGCGCCGGCCAAGGCGACCACCCCGCCGATCGCCGCGGCTGCGGCGGCGAGCTCCGCGGCTGCGATCCACCACGGGAGGCCGGCGGCCTCCCCGAGCAGGACGGCACCGATCAGCACCGCCACGATGGGGTCGACGATGGTCACCGAGGCGACCGCCAACTGGGGCGGGCCAGCCGCATAGGCCTGCTGCATGAACCAACCACCGAGGGCCATCGCCAGCGCCATCCCGGCTACCGAACCGGGTGCGACACCGCCGAGTCCGTTGCCGTCGAAGTCCTGCGCCACCGCTCGCATCAGCAGCGCGGTGAAACCGTACGAGATCCCGGCGGCTGTGCTCGCGGCAAGGGCGCGTACCCGGCCGTGCGCTCGGGCGGCGGCCAGCGCGAGTACGAGCACCCCCAAAGTCACCGGAACGGCGGCTTGCAGTTCGGCGCTGCGAGGTACGGCGGATGCAGTGACGTTGCCGCTGGCCAGGAGCAGAAAGCCGACGACGCCAGCGGTACTGACCGCAATCGCGATGACCGCAGGCCGGGTCAATGCCTGCTTCGAATGGCGGGCGTTGATAACTGCGGTCAGCCCCAACGCCAGTACGCCCACCGGCTGCACCACGGTCAGCGGGGCGATGCTCAGCGCGACGGCATGCAGTAGCGCGCCGATCGAGGAGGACAGCACTCCCAACCACCAACGCGGAACGCGAGCAAGGGCGCCAAGGGAACTCGGGTGAAGGGCGTCGCCGGTCCGTACCAGCCCGACCCCTTGATGCTGCAGGGACGCGCCGACTGCGAAACAGCCGGCACCGAGTGCGGCCAACAGGATTCCCAGTGAAATCATGCACTGCGCCGTTGGGTAGCAACTGAATTCACCTGAGCTACGGCGATCCCAATGGTGAGCAGCAATCCGAACAGGCTCAGGATCAGGAGCCGTTCGACAAGGCCGTGGACCAGGTGACCGTCGAAGATGTCGGCGACTGGCGAGCCGGGGAAGAGCTTCGGTGCATGGCTGAGGGTGAACACCCCGCCCAGCACCGCGCCGCTCAGGCTGAGCGCGCCTACGGCACGGCGGTACGTCGCCCAGGCCGGTACGCCTCGCGAGCGCAGGTACACCAGCCATCCGGCCAGCGGCAGGCTGACGTACATCGTGGCCCCGGCGTACCGGTGGATCTGTCCCACGAGCGACGCCGTGTCCATCCCGATCGGATCGGTCGGGAACGCCGCGGCGGTGACCAGCCCGAACGACCACAGGCTGAGCAGCCCGGTGATGAGCGCAGCGCCGGGCAGTCGGATCCGCGCCAGCGCACGGGTCAGGGCGGTGGAGGCAACGGCGAGCAGGCCGGTGCTCACGCCGAACAACCAGCCCAGGCCCTCGACGAAGATCAGGTCACTGACGGTTGTGGACACGAAGCTCAACTCGCCGACCGAAACCGTGTGCAGGTAGACCATCGTCAGGAACGCCCCGGCCAGTGCGACGGCCGCAAAGGTGACCAACGCAGGCCGCGGTCCTGCGATTTGAGAAGTGGTCGACGGACGCCGCACCGGGCGTGTCAGGTGGTGGGGCTGGGTCGCAGCCAACGCTGTTGTCGTCACGCCTTGACCGTCTCAGCGGATCCGGTTCGCAACGATCCGGTAGGCACCCCCCTTCCGGGTGGTCATACCCCGAAGATCCTCAGGGTGCTGTCTACGCCCAGAAACGTACGCCAAGCACGAAAGGCGATGCGACCCAAGGGATCGGGGATGATCTCCGTACCCTGAGTGGTTGCGCCCTTATCGCGATAACTGCTCGATTCGCGTGCCCAATCGCATGGTTGTCGCGATAACTGCTGCTCATGATGTGAGGATGTGGCCGTGATCGACTCGCGGGCTATGAAGGTCCTGGGCGTGGTGCTGCGGGTCGGCTTCGGAGCGCTCGCCCTGGCAGCAGTGATCACTCAGCTGTGGATCCAGATCGACGCCGGCTCGCCGGTAACGAACTTCCTCAGCTACTTCACCATCGAGAGCAACATCCTGGCCGGAATCGTGCTGCTCGCCTCAGGCCTGATGCCGGTCGCCAGGCGGCCGAGTTGGTGGGAGGGCCTGCGTGGCGCGGCGACGCTGTACATGGTCGCGACCGGCATCGTCTACAACACCCTGCTGCTCGACGTGGACGTCGGCAATCTCGCGTCCTGGGTCAACACCGTCACCCACCGAGTGATCCCGCTCGTTCTGCTGGCGGACTGGCTGATCGCGCCACCCAGAGAGCGGCTCAGTCGCCGTACGTCGCTGTTGTGGTTGGCCTTTCCGCTCCTGTACTGCGCCTACTCGCTGATCCGCGGCCCGCTGGTCGACTTCTACCCGTACCCGTTCCTCGATCCGCGCCTGGACGGTGGGTACGGCCGGGTGGCGATCCTTATCGTGATCCTGGCGGTCGCCTTCGCCCTGCTCGCCCTGCTGGTCGCGTGGGTCGGCAACCGGCTGCCTGCCCGCGATCATGGAGCTGTCACCATGAATCGGCCTTGAAACTGGTCACACATGATCACCCGAGTTGATGACCTCGGGCATAGTCCGCGTCCTGCGGGTGCTCGCCGTTCCGGGCGCGACCTCGCGCGATCTCGCCGCCCAGGTACGCCGAGCGGTGTTGCTCGGTGTGGACCTCGCCCTGGTCGTCGTGGGTGCCAACGACCTCACCCGACTGGTGCCACCGGCGCAGGCCGCGGCGACGGAGGCGGCAGGCGGCGTGGTGGCCCCGGTGTCGGCCGAGCTCGCCCGTGCCTTCGCCGCGGATCCGGCGCTGTTCTCGCGGGATCGCTTCCACCCGTCCTCGGCTGGATATGCCCGCATCGCCGACACCCTGACTCCGTACGTCGTGACGGCCGCCCGCTCGCACAGCGCAGCCCTGCAACCCGAGCACTGACCTGCATAGTGCGGTCAGGTGAAGGCGGAAATGCCGGTGACCGCGCGGCCGATCAGGAGCTTC
>JACCQS010000334.1 GCA_013814015.1 Geodermatophilaceae bacterium
GGTGATCGTCTCGTAGATGGCAGGACGGTGCCGACGACGAACAGTGCAACCAGCGCAAGGATTGCTACCCACTCTGGCGACATGGAAGTCGCGTACCCACTCAGCAGCCAGCTAGTCAATGCCCGGACGACATGATGTGGCGGTGAACGGCCCTGTGCGGTGCTCTCTGTGTGCCGTCATCGCGCCCGCCCCGGCCGATCAGGTGGCATCCGAGATAGCGCACGACGGCAAAGTCGATCCACCACTGACGTGGACGTACGAGGTCGAGCGGGGCATGGTCCGCTGGATGTGTGAGGCTTGCGCGCGCGCCCAGGTGCGATCGATCGAGGGGCGCCTGGACCAAAGGTGGTGGTAAGGCGTGGCCCGTACTGAGGAGATCAGCTTCGACCCACCGATCGCGGGTGGAATCGTGGTCGGACACGACGGCTCATCGGCGGCACACGAGGCAATGCGCTGGGCGGTCGAGGAGGGTCGGGTACGTAGCCAGGCCGTCCACGTGGTCCGCGCCTGGGTGCTGTCCGGGGTGATCCGCGACATGGGTGGGATCTCGGCCGGCGTACCCAGCTTCGACGAGGCCGGGACCTGGGTCGAGCAGCAACTGCACGAGAGTCTGGCGACCTGTGAACCGCAAGGCGTCGAGGTGCACACCCACGTGATCCACGAGGCATCGACCGATGTCATTCTCGCCGCTGCGGCCACCGCGGACATGGTGGTCCTGGGCAACCGGGGACGCGGTGGCTTCGCCGGTGCAATCATCGGGTCGGTCGCCGAGAATGTCGTACGACACGCGCCGTGCACGGTCGTCGTCGTCCGACACCGCCGCTGATTCAGCCGGCGAAGCCGGGCATCCAGCGCTGCAATATGTGCCGGAAGTTGCCCTCGGCGCCGAGTTGCGACAGCACGCCGATGGAGCCGATCGTGACCCGATGGATCATCAGATAGGCAGGCGGAAGGTTGAGTTGTCGCGCCAGCTTGTTGGCCTCCGATCTCGGGTCACCGATTCTGGCCGCTTCGCGGCGCATCCAGTCCCGACTGAAGGCGAAGTGGTCGCCCGCGATCGGCGCCAGGATCGGGCGTAGGTAGTCCAGGGTGGCCCGGGCATCCACGACGATGTTCGGCCGGACGAAGCCCTCCTTGCGGAGCTCGGCCAGGACCGCCGTGGCCTGACCGTCCAGAGCCAACCTGGCCATCCGCCCGATCGGTTCGGGATGGCCGTCGGGCAGTCGGGCGACTGCGCCGAAGTCGATGACGCCGAGCCGGCCATCGGCCATCAGCCGGAAGTTGCCCGGATGCGGGTCTGCGTGCAGCAGGCGGGCGCGCTCGGGGCCGGAGAAGTGCAGCGTGGCCAGGAGCAGCCCGGCGCGGTTGCGTTGTTCCTGCGTACCGCGTTCGATGATCGCGGACAGCGGAACGCCATCTATCCACTCCGAGATGATCACCTTGGGAGCGCTGGCCACCACCCGGGGGACGTGGATCTCAGCGTCTCCGGCGTAAGCCGCAGCGAAGGCGCGCTGGCTGTTGGCCTCCAGGGCGTAGTCCAGTTCCTCGGAGACCCGCTCCTTGATCTCGGCGATCAGCGGCTTGACGTCCATCCCGGGTGCCAACATCCCGAAAAGTCGCGCGAAGCGGGCGAGCTGGTTGAGGTCGGCCATCAACGCCGGTCCGGCACCTGGATACTGCACCTTGATCGCCACCGGACGGCCGTCGCGCCAGGTGCCCCGGTGCACCTGACCGATGCTGGCAGCCGCCGCGGCCCGGTCGTCGAAGTCCAGGAAACGCTCTCGCCAGCGACTGCCGAGTTGCTGGTTCAGGACCGCATGCACGGTCCTGACCGGCATCGGGGGCGCCGCCTCCTGCAGCTTGGTCAATGCAGCCCGGTACGGCGCGGCCACCTCCTCGGGAAAGGCGGCCTCGAAGACCGACATGGCCTGCCCGAACTTCATCGCGCCGCCCTTGAGCTGGCCAAGGACTGCGAAGATCTGATCGGCGGTCTGCTGTTGCAGTTCCAGGGTCACCTCTTCGGCGGATCGACCCGACAAGCGCTTGCCCAGCCCCAGCGTGGCGCGGCCGGCAGCGTTGATCGGCAGTGACGCGAGCCGAGCCGTACGCGACGCGCTCCTACGCGGAATCGGTCCTGACTCGGGGCTCACCGTGCCATTGTCCACTCTGGGCCGGCAGCCATGCTGGGCCGGGACTGGACTGGACTGCAGGCGGCAGAGTGCAGGGCCGCCAACCGGGCCGTCAGCCGACGGCCCGGGCCCGCTGGGCCGAGCCGTTCGCGCATCCACAGTCGGCATGTGGCGGCCATGCCCGCTGATGCAGCTGCCAGTCCGGGGGGCACAACTCCAGGGTGGCCTCGAGAACGTCGGGTACCCGCATGCCATCGAGGTGCGCGAGGACCTGCCCGGCGGCGAGCGCTGCGGCCAGGGTGCCCAGGACGCTGGTCGGCTCGTGCATCGCGCGGTTGGCTGCGGCCACCAGCTGTGTCGCCACTGCCGGCCAGCGTGGATCACGATCGGTGCGATGCAGCTCCGCACACTGCAGGCAGCTGGTCCGACCGGGTATGACCAGGGGACCGATGACGACCGTGCCGTGGCGCACGGCCACGACCAGGTGAGCGGTTTGATCGCCGGCCGCGTGCGCCTGCAACGGGTCGTGTGCGGTCCAGGGCTGGCACAAGATGAGCAGGTCGGCATCCTGCCGGGCGGGCACCTCTTGGGCGTCCGGCATCGCAGAGATCCTTCGTATCGCGGACTGAGCTGCACTGACCCGCAGTTGGCCTTCGTCGTCCAGACTCAAGCCACCCACGCCGGCATCACAACGCCGGACGTACTCCGCGTCGAGAAAGCTGATGTGCCCGACTCCACTGGCCGCGAGCAGCGCGCCCAGCGGAACGCCGATTCGATTGGCCCCGTCGATGACGACGTGCACTCGGCTGCGGGCGGTCAGAACCTGACCGCCCTCCAGCGGCGAGCCCTTGGCCGCCGTCAGGTCGACCAACTCCGGCAGCAACAGTCCGGTGTCCCCGAGATGCTGGCTGTCCATCGGGGCAGACAGCAGCACGCCGCTGCGGCGTAACCCGGAAAGGATGCGGACCGCGATCGCGACATCGACTCCAGCAGCGGCGGCATCGGCAAGAATTTCAGCCTCGGTCCGGTCGCCGATCAGGCCGGTCAGCCAGGCGGCGGTGGCTCTATCCACCCCGGAGACGAGCACACCTTCGGCCGGGTGCACGCCGATCTGAAGCGTCTCCGCGTCGCGCCACACTCGCGGCAGCCAGGGCTTGATGGTGGGTCGGGAACCGAAGGTCACGCAGGCAAGCCTGACAAAGCCGGCAGACGCCGCGTGTCGTTCATCCACAGGCCGGCCGAGATGATCCGGAGGAATCGCCGACCTCAAAGCCAGGCGACGGCGACCTACCCTTGAACTGGGAGATGTCGCCGCCGCCGACGGCTTCGGTTGGCCGGGGTGGTGCTCAGGCCTTGCCGAGAATCCGGTTCATCTTCGTGCCACAGACCGGACAGATGCCCTTGGCCATCCGCCGACCCGACTCGCTCACACTGACTTCACCATCGAAGTCACGCTTCTCCTTGCACTTGACGCAGTAGCCGTTGTAGGTCTCGGCCACGGTTCCTCCCTGCTGTTGGCAGTCCCGTACCCCGCTGCGAAATTGCGCAACGTGGGCACGCTGTCGCGAGACACGGTACTCGCCGCACCGCGCGCGCTCGCCGCGGCGCGCGCTCAGCCACGCCGCGTGCCGGATCGAGGGTTAGCCTGCCGGGACGCGCAGGTTGCCAGATCGCTGATTCCGGAGGTCCCATGTCCGACCCTCAGATCGATGCCCCGGCCACAGTCCCTCCCACCCCCCAGGCCTTGCTGGTCGACCGGCTCGACAACGGTGTGGTGCTGTTGCGCCTCAACCTTCCCGACCGTCGCAACGCCATGAGCGGGGAGCTCACCGAAGCCTGGCAGGCGGCAATCGCAGAGTTGCACACCGAGCGGGACCTGAGGGCGGTCGTCGTGACCGGCGAAGGCAAGGCGTTCTGCGCGGGCGGGGAGCTGGCCTGGCTGGAGGAGTCCGGCACGATGACCCCCGATCAACTACGCACCCGCATGCTGAGCTTCTACCGGGCCTGGCTGGGGATCCGCACGTTGGACGTACCCACCATCGCGGCGCTCAACGGGGCGGCGGTCGGGGCTGGTCTGGCGATCGCACTGGCCTGCGACCTGCGTTATGCCACACCGGAGGCCGGGCTGTCCATGCCGTTCACGTCCCTGGGAATTCACCCGGGCATGGCCTCGACGTTCTTGCTCCCCGAAGTCGTCGGCCTTGCGGTCGCACGGGAGATGCTCTTGACCGGCCGGGTGCTACGCGGGCCGCAAGCGTTGGCTGTCGGTTTGGTCAATCAAGTCTTTCCCGCCGAGAGCTTGCGCGCGGAGGTGCTGGCCATCGCGTCGACCATCGCGACGCGCGCCCCGATCGCGACCAGACTCACCAGGCAAGCGCTGGCCGACGGAGGGCACCAGAGCTTTGAAGCGGCACTGAGATGGGAGGCCGTGGCCCAGCCGCTGACGATGGCCACCGAGGATCTGCTCGAGGGAATCGCAGCCGCAAAGGGACGCCGTACCCCGCTTTTCACCGGGCGTTGAAAGAGCCGGCGAGAAAGCCGGATCGCTTCGGCTCGGAAAGAATCCCCCGGTTCGACCCTCCGGACACGCTTGCCTTCCCCTTGCGAGCGTGTCCTTCGAATCGAAGCCGGGGGCTTCGTGGTCCCGACGGTAGAAGGGGCGGATGGCGCAGTCAATGCCAGTTACCCACCGGCTGGGGATGGTGCTGTGGATATCTTGGGGACCGGTGGGCGTGCCGCTGTGGACG
The DNA here is from genome assembly GCA_013814015.1 of Geodermatophilaceae bacterium. GTDB lineage: Bacteria > Actinomycetota > Actinomycetes > Mycobacteriales > Geodermatophilaceae > JACCQS01. The sequence continues at coordinate 4,877 of JACCQS010000334.1, forward strand.
GGGAGGGGATCCGCTGTGCGCGCCGAAGTGGCCGACCCTCGACATCTGCGATCCGGCGCTGGCCGCATCGTCGTCCACGTCCTGTGGACAAGAAAAAGTTTGCCGGCGGCCAAGCGTCAGTCGCAGCGCGCGATGGCTGGGACAGGTCTGACACCATCCACCGGTGGAGGTCGCTGATCTGCCGATCCAGGTGCGGCGCAGTCGTCGTCGACAGCGCACGGTTCAGGCATACGTCGACGACGGCACCGTGGTGGTGCTGATCCCAGCCTCGTTCAGTGCGGCGGAGGAACGGCGACACGTCGAGGACATGGTGGCCAAGCTCGCCGCCGCGGCGGCGGCCAAGGCCCGGCGGCGCGGAACCGATGCGGCCCTGACCCGGCGGGCGCAGGAGCTGTCCAACTCCTACCTGGACGGGCAAGCGAGGCCGCTGTCGGTGCGCTGGGCCAACAATCAGCTGCGTCGGTGGGGTTCCTGCAGTCCCGATACCGCGACGATCCGGCTGTCCGCGCGGTTGCAGGGCATGCCCGCACACGTCATCGACTACGTGCTCCTGCACGAGATCGCGCACCTGGTCGAGCCCGCGCACAACGACCGCTTCTGGGCCCTGGTGAATCGCTATCCACGAGCGGAACGGGCGCGGGGCTTTCTCGAGGGGCTCGAGGCAGCCGGCAACGACTAGGCGGGGCCGTCGTCGGAGTCTTTGTCCTGCTCAGGGTCAGCCGGCGCGGGGCCCGCCTCGTCCAGCGCCTCGACCGACCAATCGGTGGATGCACCGGACTGAGCGCGGACGAACGCCTCTGGATCGTCGAGATCATCGGCGCTGGGCAACAGATCCGGGTGATTCCACAGCCGGTCGCGGCCCGCTATGCCCTGCTGTTCCTGCAAGACGCTCCACAGCGTCGCCGCGTCTCGCAACCGGCGTGGCCGTAGCTCCAGCCCGACCAGCGTGGCGAAGGTCTGCTCGGCTGGCCCGCCGGTGGCGCGGCGGCGCCGGATCGTCTCGGTCAGTGCCACTGCGCCGGGCAACCGGTCTGCAGAAGCCTGGGACACAACGGCATCTACCCAGCCCTCGGCCAGAGCCAGCAGGGTCTCCAGCCGCGCCAGCGCGCGTTTTTGCTCCGGACTCTCTTCCGGGGTGAACATTCCGGACTGCATCGCCGTCTGGAGGCTTTCCGGATTGGTCGGGTCGATCGAGCCCATCGCCTCCTCCATCTTCGACCTCATCGCGTCCACGTCCACGGTGATCCCGCGCGCATAGGCCTCGACGGTGTCCAGCAGCCGCTGCCGCAGCCAGGGAACGTGCCCGAACAGCCGCTGATACGCGGCCTCACGCAGCGCCAGGAAAAGCCGGATCTCATCGTCGGGAAGCCCGAGGCCGGCTCCGAACTCGGAAATGTTCTGCGGAACCAGCACGGCCGTACCCGCAGGGGCGAGCGGAAGACCGATGTCGGTTCCAGTCAGGACCTCACCCGACAGGCTGGCCATCGCCTGACCGACCTGAGCACCGAACATCATGCCGCCCAACGCTTGCAGCATCCCACCCATCTGCCCGGCGGCCTGTGCAGCTTCAGCTGGAATTGCCGAGGTCATCGCGGCGGCGATCTGCGCGGCCACCGGATCACAGAGGTTGGACCACACCGGCAGGGTTTTCTCGATCCACTCCACCCGGGACCATGCCGTGGCAGTAGTGATTCCAGACGGCAGCTCGGTCACCTCACCGAGCCAGAGGTCGGCCAGTTCAAGGGCAGCGCGTACGGCTTGGCGTTCGTCGTCGCCGACCGGACGATGGCCGCCGCTGACGCCGCTGATCGCGCCCTGGCGGGCAAGATCCCAGTTGACCGGACCACCGGTGTAGGAGAAGAGCTTCTGCAACTCGGCGAACAGTGGGATCTTGCCCATCAGGTCATCAGGCCCACCGCCACCGGGTTGACCGCCACCGGGTTGCCGGCGCTCGGGCTCACTTCCGCCTGCTCCGAAACCGAACGGTAAGTCGCTGCTCATATCACGGTCCAACGCGATGTCCTGGCCAGTCGTTCCGCAGCAGTGCGGTCTCTCGGATCACAGGAGCGTCGCGCTTCGGAAAGTCTCGCCTACGCTCGGCAGCGTGAGTCGACGACTTGGCACCCTGCTGGTGAGTGCCGCACTGCTGCTGACCCTGGGCGGCCTCGGCGCCCTGCTGCCGGTGCCCTACGTCGCACTTACGCCGGGTCCGACGTACGACACGCTGGGTGAGGGTCCCAGTGGCAACCCCATCATCACCGTCACCGGTGCCGAGACCAACGACACCAGCGGTCTGTTGAGCCTGACCACCGTTGCGGTCTACGACCAGATCGACTTCTTCACCGCTCTACAGGGTTGGTTCGACGACGAGGTCGTGATCGTGCCGCGAGATGAGATCTATCCGCCGGATCGCAGTGATGAAGAGGTTGACGAAGCCAATCGCGCGGACTTCCTGATCTCCCAGCAGTCCGCCGAACAGGCCGCCCTCGAGGAACTCGGATTTCCGGTCAAGGTGGTTGTACAGGAGTTGAGTGCCGACTCGCCCTCGGAAGGCCGTCTGCGCCCGGCGGATGCGATCGAGTCGATCGACGGGATGCCCACACCGGACTTGGAGACCTTGGCCAGCGTGCTGACCGCAATCGATCCCGGCACCAGCGTGGAGGTCGTACGGACTCGCCTGGGTCGGGAGTCCACGGTCCGGGTCACCACGGGTGAGGCAACCGACCGAGAAGGATCGGTGCTCGGCATCGTGGTCTCCGACGCCCGGTCGGCGCCTTTCGATGTGGAGATCCGAGTCGATGAGGTGGGCGGTCCTTCGGCCGGCCTGATGCTGACGCTGGGAATACTCGACCTAGTGGGGGACGACGACCTGACCGGCGGGGACCCGATCTTCGGAACCGGCACGATCGACAACCAAGGCGTCGTAGGTCCGATCGGGGGGATCCGGCTGAAGATGATCGCGGCTGACGATCTCGACGCCGAGGTTTTCCTGGTACCCGAGGCGAACTGTGCCGAAGCGCTTCTCCAGGTACCCGAGGGCCTCGCCCTGGCCAGGGTCGCGACGCTGGACGACGCGCTGGACGCGCTGGACGACGTACGCGATGGACGGGCGCCGCCCTCGTGCTGAACCGCCCGAGGGTCGAAGGTGACGGCTTGCCCGCCGACCGGCTGGCGGGCTCGGCAGGTCACGATCGGGTCGCCCGGGAACCTCGCACCCCCTCCCGTAGTTCTTCTACTCAAGCCGCCTTCGGCGGTGTCCTTGTCTGCGCTCGTGCCCTGTTCGTGACGATCTCCAGGAGTCCTTCCCCGTGACCATGCGGTCCCCCCTTCCGGTGCCGACCCTCTCTCGACGTGCGAAGGTCGTGCTCGCTGCGGCAGGGGTGCTCATCGCGCTCTTCGTCGTCGTCGGCACGCTGACCGGCGTCTATGTCGACTTTCTGTGGTTCGAGGAAACCGGGTACACCGACGTCTTCTGGACCGAGATCCAGACCCGGGCACTGCTCTTCGCGTTGGCAGCGATCGCGATGGGCTCCATCGTCGCTTTGAACCTCTACCTGGCTTACCGGTTCAAGCCGGCCTTCCGGCCCATGTCACTGGAGCAGCAGAACCTGGAGAGATATCGCCGTGCGGTCGAGCCGCGCCGCAAGCTGGCCATCATCGGAGGCAGCGTCGTCCTGGCCCTGTTCGCCGGCTTCACCGCCCAGGGCAGCTGGCAGACCTGGCTGCTCTGGCGCAACGGCCAGGAGTTCGGCACCGCAGATGCCCAATTCGGTCGCGACATCTCCTTCTTCGCCTTCGACTACCCCTTCTATCGATTCCTCCTGGGTTTCGCGTTCGCCATCGTCTTGTTGTCCCTGATCGCGGCAGCGGCCACGCACTACCTATTCGGTGGCATCCGGCTGCAGACGCCTGGCCAGAAGTTGTCAGTGGCAGCCCGCGTACATCTGTCCGTTCTGCTCGGAATCTTCGTGCTGCTCAAGGCGATTGCCTACTATCTCGACCGGTACGGCTTGGTCTACTCCGACCGGGGCGAGGTGTTCACCGGGGCCTCCTACACCGACATCAACGCACTACTGCCGGCAAAGACCATCCTGATGTTCGTCGCCATCATCTGTGCGGTGGCGATGCTGGCCAACATCCTGGTCAAGAACTTTCTGCTCCCGGCCGTCGCTCTGGTCCTGCTGATGCTGTCCAGCCTGGTCATCGGCGTCGCCTTTCCGGCGATCATGCAGCAGTTCTACGTACAGCCCAGCGCCAACCAGCGCGAGGCTGACTTCATCGAGCGGGCCATCGAAGCGACTCGCGAGGCGTACGGAATCTCAGATGTGGAGTACGTCGACTACACCCAGGATCCCGAGACCGCGGCCACCCCGGAGGAATTGCGCAACGACACCGAGACGATTCCCAACGCGCGCCTGCTGGATCCGAATGTGCTGTCGGCAACATTCACGGCGCGCCAGCAGATCCGTAACGTGTACGGATTTCCGGACAGGCTGGACATCGACCGGTACACCGTCGACGGGGTCACCCAGGACTATGTGGTCGCGGTACGGGAGTTGGACACCAATGCGTTGACCGGCAACCAGACGAACTGGATCAACCAGCACACCGTCTTCACGCACGGGAACGGATTCGTCGCCGCGCCGGCGAACACGGTGGTCACCGGGGAGGAGGGCGGCGAACCTAACTTCACCACGGCTGACCTGCCGGTTAGGGGTGACATCGAGGTGGAGCAGTCCCGGATCTACTACGGCGAGCTGTTCGACGAGGTCTATTCCGTCGTGGGTGCCCCGGAAGGATCCGAGCCGCGCGAGTTCGACCGGCCGGAGGGCGGGGGAGGCGCGGACCAGGAGCTCAACTCCACCTACAACGGTGAGGGCGGAGTGGCAGTCGGCAGCTTCTTCCGGCAGCTCGTGTTCGCCATCGAGTACCGGGAACGCAACTTCCTGCTGTCGGGTGAGCTCAACGACGAATCCCGGGTGATGTACGTCCGCGATCCCCGCGATCGCGTGGAGAAGGCCGCGCCCTTCCTCGAGGTCGACGGCGATCCGTATCCAGCGGTGATCGACGGAAAGATCATGTGGATCGTCGATGGATATACGACGCTGAACAGCTATCCCTACTCGCTGCAGCAGGAGTTGGGCGAGGTCACCCAGGACTCGTTGACCGGCCAGGGCACGACGGCGTTGGCCAACGACCAGGTCAACTACATCCGGAACTCGGTGAAGGCGACCGTGGATGCCCATGACGGAACGGTGACGCTGTATCAGTTCGACACCGAGGATCCGGTGCTGGCCACCTGGATGTCGGCCTTCCCAGGGACGGTCGAGCCGGAGAGCGAGATCGGCGACGAGCTGCGCGATCACTTCCGCTATCCCGAGGACCTGTTCAAGGTCCAGCGCGAGCTGTTGACCAGCTATCACGTCGATGACCCGGTGGCCTTCTTCAACTCCGACGACTATTGGCAGGTCCCGGACGATCCGACCGACAACAACTCGACTGAGGTGCAACCGCCGTACTACATCCTGGCCCAGCGACCGGGGGAAGATTCGGCGAGCTTCCAGCTGACCAGCGCGCTCAACGCGCTGGAACGGGAGAACCTGTCCGCGTTTGTGTCCGCCGCCTCGGATCCGGAGAACTACGGGGAATTGCAGGTCCTCCGGCTACCCGGCAGCACCCCGTACCGGGGGCCCCAACAGGTGCAGAACGCGTTCCGGACCAATGACGAGGTCGCGAGGGATCTCACCCTGTTCAACTCCGAAGACTCCCAAGCTGTGTTCGGCAATCTGCTGACCCTGCCGATCGGGGACGGGGGACTGCTGTATGTGGAGCCGTTGTACGTGCGCGGATCCGGCGAGAGCGCGTTCCCGCTGCTTCGGAAGGTGCTGGTGAACTTCGCCGGCGATGTGGGCTACGCCGACACCCTGTCCCAGGCGTTGGATCAAGTGTTCGGTCCAGGGGCCGGTGAGGGCGCCGCTGACAGTGACGGATCTGATCCTCCACCCGAGGACTCGGGTACGCCGACCGATCCGACGACGACACCGACTCCGACCGATCCTGGGACGAGTCCGCCGGCTGACTGCGATGACGCGGCGCTCGCTCAGGCAGCGGCCGACATCAACGCGGCGCTGGACGCGCTGGCAACGGCGCAGCAGTCCGGTGACTTCGCCGGCATCGGTACCGCCCAGTCGGAGCTCGCGGCGGCGACCACCGCCTATGCGACGGCGTACGGACCCTGCGGTGGCTCGGCCGGCGCCGGGTCTGAAGGAGGCGGATCGTCGTCGACACCGACCCCGACGCCCTAGGAGACGTCCGGCCCGTAAGACCCTGATGTGTGGCCCCCGGTTTGCTCGTCCTGACCGGGGCGCATAGACTGGGCATACCGACGCGGGGTGGAGCAGCTCGGTAGCTCGCTGGGCTCATAACCCAGAGGTCGCAGGTTCAAATCCTGCCCCCGCTACCAAAAGCAGTTCGTTAGAACCAGCGCCCTCAGGGCGCTGGTTCTTTCTTTTCCAGCTCATCTCGCCCTGAGGCCGCTCGATCCGTTTCAGAAAGTTCAGGATGACTGGCGCTGGTGTCTCGTCCGTCTC
>JACCQS010000348.1 GCA_013814015.1 Geodermatophilaceae bacterium
CGGAGATGTGTATAAGAGACAGGGGCAGACCAGACATCTTCCGCCGTTAGCGGCGCGGTTACCCCGTCGGCTGCCGCGACCAGCTCCTGTCGCACGAACTCCGCTTCCCAGACCACCTCCTTGCGAACAGCGCGGCCTTCGACGACCTGGTGCAATCCCTGGTCGACGAATCCAGGCGCGCAGCCGGTAAGGCGACAGTCCGTGGGGCGTCTCAATAACGATCGATTGTGAGACGGATGCGGCCAGCCCGTGATGAGTCCGGTCCGTCTCTACAATCCGCCGCCGGAAATCCACCATCCGGGGTTGGAGTAGCAGTCGCCCAGGATCCGCATTGACGTCAATGTCCGGAGACCCACGATCTGCTCGCAGGGCACTCACGTGGGCGCGGTGAGTTAGCCGAGGGTCTGCTGGATGTCGGCCGTGAGCAGGTACAGCTCGAGTCCTGTTTCGTCGGCGAAGGGTTGGAACCCCAGTTTCAGCCACCATTGTCTGGCCGTCTCGTGGAGCGCGGTGACGACGACCGCTTTGCAGGCGGCGCTGAGGTTGAGTTCGACGGCGGTCGCGAGCAGGTGTCGCACCATGGCGGTGCCCACGCCCAACCCGGTGGCGGTTTCGTCGACGGCCAGTCGGCCGATCAGTAGTGCGGGGACCGGGTCGGGGGCGGCTTTGCGGAGTCGGGCTGGTGCCGCGGAGTGGTCGATGGCGGTCATCGACAGGGTGGCATAGGCCGCGACTCGGTAGTCCTGGTCGGCGATGACCCAAGTGGCGGCGGTGTTGCCTCGTCGGTTCTGCCCGGAGTAGCGGCGCAGCCAGTCGTCCATCGCCGGCTCGCCTGAGGAGAATTGGGAGCGGTCGTGCTCGGGGCCGAGGGTGGCCGGCCGGCGGAGCTCAATCAAGCCAGGAGAAGGTGGCCGGGCGGGCCAACGCGGTGGCCAACCGCGTGTTGACTTCAGCGGGCCGCTCGAGGGCTCCGGCAAACGCAGTGGCGGCGGCCGGGCTCAGGGTAACGACCATCCGGTCTGCGAGCACCTGTTCAGCGTGCAGCTCGGCGGACTGCAGCACGAACGCGGATACGCTCTGGTGGGCTGCTTCGGCGGCACGTTCGATGCGCCGCTTGGCGGCGGGGTCGACCCTTAGCTGGAGGCGGTCGCCCTTCATCGTCGTCATGTACTCACAATGGCAGTACGTGTCCGAGATGTCAAGCGCCGCGTCGCGGGGGAGAAGCCGTGGCGGGTCGCTAGCGTACGCATCATGTCGTCCGCAGCCGCGCGCTACGTTCGGCGGATCGTCTCCTCGAAGACGTTCCATCCGGATGGCACGGTGACCACCACCAGGGACCTCGCGGTGTGGACGTTGGCGCACCGCGGTTACGGCGGTGGCGGTCGACTGGATGTCCGGGTGTACCCGACGCGACCCGAGATCCTCACAGCCTGGCGCAACGCCAACACGTCATGACCGCCCGCAAGGGGATCCTTGGGTTCTGGCGGTGGTCGCAACACCTACTGATTGGGTGTTGTGTGTGGCTGAGTATTCGATCTTCATCCGTCCGGGTCTGTTGGGAGCAGTTCTGGCAGGTCGTGTCTGAGGGCGGTTTCATCACCGGTGCGGTCGAGGTGATCGATACCAGCCGCCGCACTGGTGGCCGTGTGCTGGTGGAGGCTGGTGGGGTGCGTCCGCGGCGTGGTCGGGGTTTGAAGGGTCGCTGTCTGAGTTTCGCCGAGCGGGAGGAGATCGGGCTTTGCCGCGCTGGGGGCCTATCGGTGCGGGTGATCGCCACCGAGCTGGGTCGAAGTCGGTCGACGATCAGCTGGGAGCTGCGCGGTGACGTGCACGTCGGTGGCGGCTACCGGGCCTGGCGACCGAAGCCGTGGAAGCTAGCGGTGAACCTGGCGCTGCGGGCGGTGGTCGAGCAGGGATCTGGAGAAGAAGTACTCCCCGGAGCAGATCACCGGCCGGCTGCGTGTGCAGTTCCCCGACGACCCGGAGATGCGGGTGTCACCAGAGACGATCTATCAGTCGATTTAGGTGCAGTCCCGGGGCGCGTTGCGCCGGGATTTGGCGGTGTGTCTGCGCACCGGGTGGGTGTTGCGGCGCCCGAGCCGCAAGGTCGGGCAACCCAAGAACCGCATCCCGAACATGATCAACCTCAGTGAGCGCCCGGCCGAGGTCGAAGACCGGG
>JACCQS010000352.1 GCA_013814015.1 Geodermatophilaceae bacterium
AACGCCCGGTCCCATTCCGAACCCGGAAGCTAAGCCTCTCAGCGCCGATGGTACTGCGCGGGGGACCGCGTGGGAGAGTAGGACGCTGCCGGACATCTTCCACTGAGGGGGCTGGTGCCTTGTGCACCGGCCCCTTCAGTCTGTCCGGAACACTCGCGATTTCTTGCCGTTGTGTGCGCCGAAGTCCGGCGCGAAAGGAGCAGCCATGAGCACGCCGTCCCGTGGGGCAGGTCGGCCTGACCGCTCCGGTCAGGCGAAGGGCCGTTCCGCTGGTTCGGCTCACGGTGGTTCCGCTCCGCGAGCGGACAGTGGTCAGAGCCAGAGCCAAGGGCGGGACTCCGCTGCTGGACGAGGCAAGGGCCGCGGCGCCCGACAGGAACCGGGCGCCTCTCGTTGGTCGGCGTCCGGCACCTCGGGCAACCGGTCAGGCAGTGGCTCGGGAAGCGGCAAGCCGCGGGGCTGCGCGACGGGTGAATCCCGGACCGGAACGTCAGGGACATCCGCTCGTCGGACTTCGTCGGCACGTGCGTCGACGGCTGGCTCAGGCCGTCCCTCGACGTCAGGTCGTCCCTCGACGTCAGCTCGACCGACGTCATCCGGACCACCGCGAAGCGGGACGGCCGACCGAGCCGGGAATCCCGATTCGGCACGGAACGGCGCGCGCGAGGCTGCCGACCGCCGCGCGGGTCGGCCGGCCTCGTCAGGTGCTGGCAGTTCGGCGGCACGCAATGGCCCGACTGCCCGAGAGAGTGCGCTCCGGCAAGGCTCTGCCGGACGCGGTTCCTGGGACAGAAACCGATCGGCTGGTGGGCGGACTGCTGGCGGTGACCGCGACCGCGACCGCGATCGACGTGCGGGCTCGGATCGCTCATCCAGCGGGACGCGGTCCCGTAGCGGCACCTCCGCCCGCCCCGAACGGTCCGGCGGGCCCCGTGGGGTTGGCGATCGCCCGGAGCGCAGGACGAACACCTCTCGGCCCAGAATCGCGGCTCAAGACCGCGGCCGATCCGACCAGCGATCGGATGTCCGTACCACGCCGGCCGATGCCGGACCGCCGATCCCTGATTGGGCCCAACCGAACCTGCTCGAGGACGCCGTGCGTGACGAGTTGTCCTCGCTGGCACATGCGAATGCGGCGACCGTGGCCGGTCATCTGGTCGCGACTGGGGAGTTCCTCGACGAGGATCCCCAGTTGGCTCTGGCGCATGCACGCGCTGCCAGGGCGAGCGCATCGCGCCTGGCCTGCGTCCGCGAAGCGGTCGGCGTCGCTGCCTATCACGCAGGCGAGTACGCCGAGGCCTCCCGTGAGCTGCGCGCCTACCGCCGGCTGTCCGGGCGAGCGGACTACCTCGCCGTGCTGGCTGACTGCGAGCGGGCGGGTGGCCGGCCGGAGGCAGCATTGCGACTGCTCGCCGAAGCGCCGAAAGGCCATCCGGGGCACTCCGAGTGGGTCGAGCAGCAGATCGTCGAGGCCGGTGCCCGCCGTGACCTCGGCGAGGCCAGCGGCGCGATCCTCGTTCTGCGTGACGCCCTGAGGTCGATTCGCAAGGGCGCGGGCACAGGGGTGGACGCCGACGACCTCCTCCGACTGCGCTACGCCTACGCGGACAGCCTGGAAGCTGCCGGGCGGCAGGAGGAGGCGATCGCGGAGTTCACGGCGATCGCCGAGGCTGACGACGGAGAGATGACCGACGCGAGCCACCGTGCCGGACTTGCGACCGAGCTCGACGAGGGTGACCTCGATGGGGACGGGTCGAGGCAGGTGCGAGGGGAGGCATGAAGGTCCTTCTCACCGGCGCCGCGGGATTCATCGGCTCGCACATCGCCGAGGGGCTGAGCCCATCTGGTCATGAGGTCGTCGCTCTGGACATCTTCCTTCCAGCCGCTCACGGCTCTGATCTGCCGGAATCAGATTCCCGACCTACAGAGTCAGGGATCCAACGCGTCGATGTACGCGACGCCGCAGGCGTCTCGGATCTTCTCGAGGGTGTGGACGTGGTCTGCCACCAGGCCGCCATGGTCGGCAACGGGATCGATGCCGCGGATCTGCCGGAGTACGTGACGCACAACGACTTCGGAACCGCTGTGCTGCTCGCGGCGATGCATGAGGCCAGGGTTCCCCGCCTGGTGCTGGCCAGTTCGATGGTCGTCTACGGCGAGGGCGCCTACAGCTGCTCCGAGCACGGCTCGGTAGCACCGGCTGCTCGTAGGCGAGCCGACCTCGGGGCCGGCCAGTTCGAGCCACGCTGCCCGAACTGCTCCCGTCCGCTCTCGTGGACCACGGTGTCCGAGGATGCGCCGATCGCGCCGCGCAGCATCTACGCGGCCACCAAGGTCGCCCAGGAACACCTCGGCCTCGCCTGGGCCATCCAGACCGGGGGAAGGGTCCTGGCCCTGCGATATCACAACGTGTACGGGCCGCGGATGCCGCGGGATACCCCGTACGCCGGGGTGGCGGCAATCTTCCGGTCCGCCCTGGAGCACGGTCGACCCCCGGCTGTCTACGAGGACGGCGGCCAGACCCGAGACTTCGTGCACGTCCAGGACGTCGCCGGCGCGAATCTGGCTGCCATGGAGAAGATCGACGACGCTGTCGGCGCCGGGACTCTGCGTGCGTACAACGTCTGTTCGGGACAGCCCACGACGATCGGTGAGATGGCGCGGATCCTGGCGGCGGCCAAGGACGGGCCCGAACCCGTCGTCACCGGGGAGTACCGCGCCGCCGACGTAAGGCACGTGGTTGCCTCGCCGGAGCGGGCGAAACGCGAACTCGGGTTCACCGCAACTATCGGACCCGACAGCGGAATCGCCGCCTTCGCTTCCGCACCGCTGCGTGGGTCGGCCTCCTGACCCACGTCGCCCCTCAGGCGATCTGCGCAGCCGGTAGCCGTACCTCGAACCTGCAGCCACCGTCGTGATTGATGACCTCGATGCGCCCGCTCTGCGCCTCGACGAGCGAGCGGGCGATGGCCAGTCCCAGACCCGCACCGGCCAGCTCACCGGTCTGTCCCGACGTTGCCGCCCGCGCCGGGTCGGTGCCTCGAAAGGCGACGTCGAAGACCCTGGGCAGATCCGTGAGCGGGATCCCGCCGCAACGATCGTCGACCCGCAGGTACACCTCGCCACCCTCCTGCCCGGTCGCCACCACCACAGTCCCGTCAGCGGGGGTATGCCGTACGGCGTTGGCGACCAGATTGCGGACCACGCGGGCCAGTTCCTGGTCGCTTGCCAGGGCCAGAGCCGGCATGGCCGCGGGGCGGCTCTCTACTCGTACGCCGCGCAGCTCAGCGGGGCCCCGGGCGCCGAGGACCACCTCGTCGACGACCTCGTCGAGAGCGACCGCCTCCAAGGTGAGATTCAGCGCGCCGGCAGTGACGCGGGACAGTTCGAACAGGTCCTCGACCATGATCGAGAGCCGTTCGGCTTCGCGCCGGATGCGACCGGCGTAGTCGGCGGTGGCCTGCGGGCCGGTGACCAGCCCGTCCTCCAGTGCCTCACTCATCGCCCGGACGCCGGCCAGCGGCGTCCGCAGATCATGGCTGATCCAGGCGACCAGTTCACGGCGGGAGGCTTCGACGTCGCGCTCTCGCTGGTTGGCTTCGCGTTCCCAGATTGTCCCCGCGGCGAGCCGGCGGCCGAGCACGACGGCCGTGGGCACCGTCACCGCGGCGGCGACTCCACAGACGATGAGCGTGTGCTCGAGCTCCGTGGTGAACATGAACCCGCTGCTACCGACCACGCCGGCCAGGATCACC
>JACCQS010000119.1 GCA_013814015.1 Geodermatophilaceae bacterium
GCGAGGAAGCTGTTGCCCGGCTCGATCACGCAGAACTCGTTGCCTTCGGGGTCGGCGAGCACCACGTGACCCTCGTCCGGGAGTTGACCGATGTCGATGTGCCGAGCGCCGAGGGCGAGTGACCTCGTTACCGTCTGCTGCTGGTCCTCCAGAGACGTGCTCGTCAGATCGAAGTGCATCCGGTTCTGGCTGGCCTTCTCATCCTGGCTCGCAGGAAATCGTAACCGGAACCCAGTGTCGTCGCTCGGCAGCAGAGCGATGCCGTCGTCGCGGCGGTCGTCGGTCATCTCCCAGCCCAGGACGCCGCCCCAGAAGCGCGCAAGACGGAGCGGGTCTTTCGCCTCGAAGCAGAGCGCGAAGAGGTCACATGTCATGACACCTCCGATCCGGCGGCTGACGGCCCCAGACAGGCCCGTCTCCTGCCATCGAACAACAACGCTAGGACGCTCCCGAACTGTGACGCAACGCGATTGAGAGACGAAGGCGACGCTCACGGGCTGCGTCCGCGTGCGGCACGCGTTGCCTACCGAAAAGCGGACGACGAAGCCAACCAGCGCGACGCGCCAGACGCTTCACTCCAGCGCGGTCGTCCCGCAAGACGATCCTCATGTGACACGGCCAACGGCTCGTCGGGCGACGTCAGTCTGGCTGTCTGTCCGTGCCGCGAGCGGTTCGGCTTGCGGCACGATGTAGGACTCAAGGCTGATCGGCCTAACGGCGATCTGTTCGTTCGAGTGGGCGAGCGCGTCGGGTGGCGGTGTCTGCCGCGCGCCGGTACTGGGTCGGTGATAGGCCCTGTCGCTCCCGAAACCGTCTGTTGAAGTTTGAAAGATTTGTGAAACCGGACCGCGTGGCAATCTCGGTGATCGGCAGATCTGAGTTCAACAGCAAAGCTAGTGCGCGCTGAATGCGGACCTCGGTGAGATAGTCGACGAACGTCCGGCCCATGTTCGCGGCAAAGAACCGGCTGAAGGCCGACGGCGACATGTGGGCGGCCCGGGCGGCGTCACTGAGGCTGATTGGGTCTTCGTAGTGCGTGATGAGAAAGTTGCAGACCGCTTCGATTCGGGATTTCGCCTGCTTGCTTGGGCTGCCCAAGGCGCGAAACGCGAGCGGTGTCACGATGAGACCAGCAAGCTCGGCGAGCGCGGCGAATATCCGGCTGAGCAGGCGCAGGTCGGTAGTGTCGCCGTCTGCAGCGTGCCGCAGTTCGGCTTGCAGGCCACTCGGGGCGTCTGTGATCAAGGCGCCCAATCCAGCGTGCCCCAGAAGAGTGTGAACCGGTCCGGCGCCGGTCGACGTCACGATCAGGTCCGCGACCTGCGCGGTGAAGTGTAGGACGGCGGCGGAGGCCGGATCCGAGGACGGGGTCGTCGAGGTCCACGAGTGTGGAAGGTCTGGCCCCAGTAGGACGACATCCCCAGTAGCGAAGTTGCCGACATGGTCTCCGATAAGACGGATGCCTGAACCCGAGGTAATCAGGATCAGCTCATATTCGGGATGAAAGTGCCACGGCGAGCCGACGCCGGTTTCGCCGACGGTCTGCCCTGCGGCCGACCGAACCGCTAGGTGCTCACGGATCGCCCGCACCACTGCGACGATACCCAGTCCGCGTCATAACGGATGTGCTGCAGAAAAGCGGTCAAGATCGTACCGGTTTGTGCTCAGTTGGGCGGAGCGCTACCTGCCGGCTGAACCGAAGCTGGGACTGCACCGGCGATCCCCCGCCGTGGCGCCGCGAGTTCGGAGGAGATTGCGATGATTGACCTACACAGCCCGTACCCGCTCACGCCCGAACACGGGACCTCGTTTGACGAGCAGGGCTACATCGTGTTGACCGACGTGCTGTCACCACAGACGGTGCGGGCCTACGAGCCTGAGATCACGTCCAAGGTATTCGAGCTCAACACGCAGCACCTGCCGGTCGGCGAACGGCTGACCGCCGCACAACGAGCCGCGCTGCAGGTCATGAACGTCTGGCAGGAAAGCGAGCTGGTTCGAGAGTTCGTGTTCAGCCCCCGGCTCGCCCGCCTCGCCGCAGAGTTGCTCGGTGTCGACGCGGTCCGCATCTACCACGATCAGGCCATCTACAAGGAGCCCGGCGGAGGGATCACACCGTGGCACGCTGACCAGTACTACTGGCCCCTCCAGTCTGACCGCACGTGCTCGATCTGGATCCCGCTCCAGGACACCCCCCTCGACATGGGCCCCCTCAGCTTCGCTGTCGGCAGCCAACGCATCTCGGTCGGGCGCGACTTACCAGTCAGCGACGAGTCCGAAGCCCGCATGCAGGCCGTCCTGCGCGAGCGCAACGTCGCAATCGACGAACAGCCCTTCGCGCTCGGTGACGCCAGCGTCCACCTCGGCTGGACCTTTCACCGCGCCGGCGTCAATGTCACCTCCACTGCCCGCAAGGTGATGGTCATCATTTACATGGACGCCGACATCACCGTCACCGCCCCCAACACCGCGCAACGAGGTGATTACGACCTCTGGGTTCCCGGCGTAGCACCCGGAGCGGTGCCCGACACGGCGGTCAATCCGATCTTGTACTCGGCAGCATGAACAACGACGTCGGTCCCTCCGCCAACAACCCCGAACACAGGTCGACTGCGGCGCGAGAGGACAACCGGCCGCTCGCGCGGTTCTATCGCGACTACCTCGCCGTCTGCAACGCACACGAGTTCACCCGCCTCGACCAGTTTGTTTCGGACACAGTTGTGATCAACGGTGTCCGGGGCGATATCGAAACTTACGTCCGCGGGCTGCAGACATTGGTTGCCGTGTTCACCGACTATCGCTGGGAGCTGGCGTCCCTCGTGGTCGCCGAACCGTGGATCGCCGCACGCCTCGTCGCCCGCGGACGAACGGATCACACCCGTCTCGAGCCACCCGGAGCCGAACGCTCCGTCGAGACCCTCGAGTTCGCGATGTACCGGATCCAGCAGGACTGCATACAAGAATTTTGGGGCGCCGCACGCTCGATGCCTGCCGGCCCAGCCGACTCCGAACCGTGT
>JACCQS010000122.1 GCA_013814015.1 Geodermatophilaceae bacterium
CCAGATCCCGGCCCAGCTCAGCAACCAGTCGGGCAGCCTCGCTGGCATTGTCCGGAACCGGAGGATCGGCGTGCGCCACCGGCACCGTGAGGGTCGCGCCGATGAGAACCGCGCAGCCGACAACCAAGAGTCGGAGCAGGCGTCGGAAAACATGAGGAACAAGTGAATGGGTGGGGGTCGCCACTAGCGGCGGCTCTCCTTCTTCCGCGTCGACCGCCTACCGGGTTAGCTGACGGGTTCGGGCTGGGAAGATGTAGCCCTACGGCGCGAGCGCCGATTCACCCCACAAACGGTGGGTCCCCGGTTCAGCCGTCGAGGGAACCTCTCTGGCCGATTAGGCGGCGGCCCAGCGGGGTCATCCATTGCAATGACTTCCACCCGTCGAGCCGAGCGTCACCCTACAGGGTCGTGACCCGGCCGTGACAATCCAAGGACGAGTTCTGTGGATTCGTTGTGCCGCAGGATATTTCCGATCATGAACTCATCCGACTTCTTGCCTACCGTCTGTTGTGCGCGACTCACCCTGAGTCACGAACGGTACGAGACGCAATGGTGGAATCAAGCCAGCCTCGGCAAGAGTGTTGACCGCCGCCTGCTCGACCTCGTCCAGTTCCAGGATGTCCGAGCCCAATCCGGCCGGCGGACCAAGTAGGACGGTGACCACACAGTCACGGCAAGCCGCACCTCGCACCTGGCAGGTGTCGCAATCGATGAGCATGTGCCCTCCAGTTCCTGAGACCTCGCAGGTCGACCGCGTCGCGATCACTCGAGCCGGACCCTAGACAGGAGGTCTGACAAGACCGATCAGACGCCGGCGAAGGCCGCTACGACGCCGGCCAGTGCCGTCGCCAACATCGCGAAGATCACGATCGCGACGATGATCAGCCGTTGCCTGCGCCGCCTCCTGGAATTCTCGCTCTCGGTCACGCACTGCCCAACGATCCCGCCGGGGAATCGGTTTCCCGCGGAGCAGTGCGCAAGCCAGTCGAGGCTTGCTGTCAATGACCCTGCGGTTCGGCGCGCCTGAGGGAGGGTGTCGTACCCCGCGCTTAGCGTCGCCGGAGTGAGGGCAGGGCTTCCGGACCGGACGTGGGCATGTTGCGTCGCGACCGGCTGAGCTCGCCCAGCGGATCGCCAGCGGTTGCGACGCTGCGCTCCCCCTACGTCCAGGTCTCGATCGACGAACTCGGTACGCCGTTGCGCGAGGTGACCTTTGTCGTGGTCGACCTGGAGACGACCGGAGGCTCGCCGGAGGGCTGCGCGATCACCGAGATCGGCGCGGTCAGGGTGCGCGGCGGAGAAATCCTCGGCGAGTTCCAGACGCTGGTCGATCCGGGATCGACGATCCCGCCGTACATCTCCATCCTGACCGGGATCACCGACTCGATGGTGATCGCCGCACCGCGGATCGCCGAGGTGTTGCCCGTCTTCCTGGAGTTCGCCCGCGGCGCCGTCCTGGTCGCCCACAATGCGCCGTTCGATCTGGGCTTCCTCAAGGCGGCCTGCACCGCCTCCGCGATGCCGTGGCCCCCCTTCGCTTCGGTGGACACCGCGATCCTGGCGCGTCGACTGCTGACTCGCGACGAGGTGCCCAATTGCAAGTTGTCCACCCTGGCTCCGTACTTCCGCGCCGGCACCGCCCCCTGTCACCGGGCGTTGGCCGATGCACGCGCGACCGTGGACGTCCTGCACGGGCTGTTCGAACGGCTCGGCCCGCTCGGTGTGCAGTCCTTGGAAGAGCTCACCGACCTGACCCGGCAGGTCGACCCGATCCGCCGCCGCAAGCGCCACCTGGCCGCTCATCTGCCGCACGCGCCCGGTGTCTATCTGTTCAAGGATGCCCAGGACCGACCGCTCTACATCGGCACCTCGCACGATCTGGCCCGCCGGGTGCGATCGTATTTCGCCGCCTCGGAGCAACGCTCCCGAATGACCGAGATGGTGGGCTTGGCCGAACGGGTCGACTCGATCGTATGCGCGCACGAACTGGAGGCTCATGTCCGCGAGCTGCGGCTGATCGCCGAGCACAAGCCGCGCTACAACCGGCGATCGCGCTTTCCCGAGCGAGTCGTGTGGCTCAAGCTGACCGTCGAGGCGTTCCCTCGATTGTCGCTGGTACGCCGGCACCGCCTGGACGGCGCCTCCTATCTCGGCCCGTTCTCCTCCCGCCGGCAGGCCGATGCGGCGATGGCGGCGGTGTACGACGCTCTGCCGATCCGCCGTTGCACACCTCGCCTGTCACCCGATCGCATCACGCCCTCATGTGCGCTGGCCGGAATGGGCCGCTGTGGCGCCCCCTGCGAGGGTTCGCAGACCGTCGAGGAGTACGCCACCATCTCTGATGTCCTACGGCGGGCCGCTGACGGAGATCCCGGAGACCTGCTCGCCCCGTTGCTCGTGCGGCTGTCGGAATTGGCCGAGGCCGGCCGGTTCGAGGACGCAGCCGCGCTGCGCGACCGGGTCACGATCCTGGTGCGCGGCTGCCTGCGCTTGCAGCGGCTGCGATCGATGTGGCTGGTTCCCGAACTGGTGGCCGCCCGATCAGACGGCGCGGGAGGTTGGCTGCTCGCGGTCGTGCGGCAGGGTCGCCTCGTCGCGGCGGGTCGGGCAACCTGCGGCATCCCGGTCCGGCCCTACCTGCGGGACCTACTGAGGTCCGCAGAGACGGTCACGACGTCGCTCGGTTGCGCCGCCGCGACTCCCGACGAGACCGAAGTGATCCTGCGTTGGCTGGACCTGCCCGGTACCCGCCTCGTCGATCTGACCGGGGTCTTGGCCTGCCCGGCACGCGGAGGGGCCGCCGCAGGTTGGCTCTCCCGAGTCGACGGTGCTGGGCTCGCGGCCACACCGTTCGCCGACGGTCGCTCGCTGCGCACCCACAGCCAACCCGATCGGATTGGGGCGGCCTGACCGCCACGGACTTCGGGACATGCATGACTGCTCCGGCAACGGGCATGGGAAATCAGCAGCGGCCGAACTTCTCGGCCGACGAAGACGATGCTGAGGAAGGCACCATGAAGGCTCTGACATGGCATGGCACCCGCGACGTACGCATCGAGAATGTCCCGGATCCCACCATCAAGGAACCCACAGATGCGATCATCAAGATCACCTCAACCGGGTTGTGTGGGTCCGACCTGCATCTGTACGAGGTGCTCGGCCCCTTCCTCGAACCTGGTGACGTGCTGGGTCACGAGCCGATGGGCATCGTGGCGGAGGTAGGCACCGACGTCACCCACATCGCGGTGGGAGACCGCGTCGTGATCCCGTTCAACATCTCGTGTGGCAGCTGCTTCATGTGCGGCCAGGGGCTGCACAGCCAGTGTGAGACCACCCAGGTCCGGGATCAGGGCATGGGAGCGGCGTTGTTCGGCTACACGAAGCTGTACGGGCAGGTTCCCGGCGGACAGGCCGAGTACCTGCGCGTACCGCAGGCGCACTTCGGACCGATCAAGGTTCCGGAGGGGCCGGCCGACGACCGCTTCCTGTACCTGTCCGACGTCCTGCCGACCGCATGGCAGGCAGTGGAATACGCCGCGATCCCGGACGGTGGAACGGTTGTCGTCCTCGGCCTCGGCCCGATCGGTGACATGTCCTGCCGGATATCGGCGCTACGTGGGCACCGGGTGATCGGCGTCGACGTCGTCCCGGAACGCCTCGAGCGGGCGCGAGCCAACGGCATCGACACGATCGACGGACGTGAGGACGACCTGGGCGACATGATCCGGGACGTCACACAAGGACGCGGTCCCGATTCGGTCATCGATGCCGTTGGCATGGAGGCGCATGGATCCCCCGCCGCCGGGTTCGCCCAGAAGATGACCAAGCTGCTGCCCGATTCCATCGCCGCGAAGCTGATGGAGAACGCCGGGGTGGACCGGCTTGCCGCGCTCTATTCCGCAATCGACATCGTTCGACGCGGTGGCACGATTTCGCTCAGCGGGGTCTACGGCGGCATGACCGACCCGATGCCGTTGCTGACCATGTTCGACAAGCAGATTCGGCTCCGCATGGGCCAGTGCAACGTCAAGCGCTGGGTGGACGACATCATGCCGCTGCTTTCTGAGGACATCGACCCGCTGGGTGTCGACGGATTCGCCACCCATCGAGTTCCACTCAGCGAGGCGCCGGAGGCCTACGAGATGTTCCAGAAGAAGCAGGACGGTGCGATCAAGGTCGTCTTCAGTCCCTGAGGATGTCGCGTCCATCCCCGCGGCAGCGCTTGCCGCGGGGATAGGCTGCCCATCGTGATCACTGCGATCGTCATGATCAGTGCCAGCACCGATTCGATCGGCGAGGTCGCCGAGCAGATCGCCGACATCGACGGGGTCAGCGAGGTCTACTCCGTAGCCGGGCACGTCGACCTGATCGCGGTCGTCCGGGTGCGTCATTTCGATCACATCGCCTCGGTGATCGCTGGACGGATCAACAAGGTGCCGGGAGTTATCGACACCGAGACGCACATCGCCTTTCGGGCCTATTCCCGCCACGACCTCGACGCTGCATTCGCGATCGGCTTCGAGGCCGAGGCCTGACCCAGGCTGCGCAACGCCGTTGTGACTAGCCGGTCTTCGCCGACTGGCTGACCGTGATCCAGCGCTCCAACGTCACGGCCGCTGAACTGTCCTCGATAGCCTTGTCGGCACGTTCGATGGCGTGCGCGAAGCGGTCTTTCAGGGAGTCCTTCGCTGCTGCCGCACCCGTGGAGAAGCCGCCCTCAGCGACGATCGCTGCAGCCGCGTTGAGAACAACTGCATCGCGCACCGGACCCCGTTTCCCATCGACCAGGCGTCGGACCACGTCCGCATTGGTCTCGGCGTCGGCACCCTGTAGGTCCTCGGCGCTGGCGCGGGCAAGGCCGAACACCGTGGGATCCAGGGTGTCGGCCACGACCTCCCCGTTGGCGGCCAACCACACCGATGAGGTCGTTGTGGTGGTCAGCTCGTCGAGTCCGTCGTCACCCCGGAAGACGATGGCCCGGACATCGCGCCGGGCCAGCACACCGGCCATCAGGGGGGCCATCCTGGCGTCGGCGCAACCGATTGCAGCCGCCACCGGCCGACCCGGATTCGTCAGCGGCCCGAGGAAGTTGAAGACGGTGGCCACACCCATCTCCCGCCGGGCCACGGCTGCGTGCCGCATTCCCGGGTGGAAAACCGGTGCGAAGAAGAAGCCGATACCGGCCTCGGTGACGCACCGCTCCACGCCGGCCGCAGGTAGGTCGATGGCTATCCCGAGTGCCTCGAGAACATCGGCCGAACCACAGGCCGAGGAAGCTGCGCGGTTGCCGTGTTTGCCCACTCGAACCCCACACGCTGCGACGATCAGCGCCGCCATTGTCGAGATGTTCACCGTGTGAGCTCGATCACCGCCGGTGCCAACCACATCCACGACCGGTCCGGGCATCCGCACCGGTGTGGCGTTGGACAACATCACATCGACGAGCGCGTCGATTTCCCCGACCGTCTCCCCCTTGGCCCGTAGGGCCACCGCGAACGCCGCGACCTGAGCAGCGCTGGCTTCGCCGGCCATGATCTCGCCCATCGCCCACCCGACGGTCGTACGGGACAGATCCTGGCCGGCCAGCAGGGCGTTGAGTAGGCCTGGCCAGGTGGGCGTCGGCACGGTCAGGTCAGTCACAATCAGGCGTGTACGGCAAGATCAGCCGCGGACGACCGGAAGGCCCCGTTGGCGACCGCGGAGCAAATCGGCCACGGTCGCCGCCGCGTTCAGCGCATCGAGTGGGAAGGACAGCGACGCGTCGGCCAATGACCAATGCGCAAGCCAGCGGTCAGCCTGCCGGGCGATCAGAACGCAGATCGGTGGGCAGTCGCGAATCTCGTACTTCAATTGCCGGGCGATACCCATGCCGCCGGTGGGCTGGGACTCCCCGTCGAGCACGACCAGGTCAACCGAGCCGGAATCGACGTGGCTCAGGACCGCTTCGATCGTTTCGCATTCGATCCAGTCGATGCGGCCGAGATCGCGCGCAGGTCGTCGACCAACTGCAGTGCGGACGGCGTCCCGGATGGCCGGACGCTGGGAGAAGAGCAATACCCGGACCGATGGCAGTTTGGCCGACCCAGTTGGGCCGGTCGAAACGGTCGAAACGGTCACGCGTTGCATCCTAACGAGGCGTCCCGCCGGTATCCGTCGCCCGTCGGGTCGCCTGTCGAGCCGCCTGTTGCTCGAGGCGGTCCAGCCGCCGATCCTCTCGTACGGCCTCGCGATCAGAGGCACGCTTCCACTGCACCGCAGCCGCACCCAACATCAACAGGCCGATCAGATCGCCGGAGGCCCACAGCAGACCGCCGCCGACCTGTTGATCGAGCAGGGGATCTATCCAGGGCAGGCCGAGGGAGTTGTAATGGTCAGCCGCGATCACGGTGCGCTCGGACATGATGGTGAGCCCCAGGATCACGTGGATCGGCAACGTGGTCACCAGCAGGAGCACCCGCATCGGGTGCGGAACCCGGCCGGGCACCGGGTCGACGCCGATCAGCGGCCAGAAGAAGATGCAGCCGACGAGAACGAAGTGCGTATGTAGCAATTCGTGCAGCAACTCACTGTCCAGGGTGGCCGGATACCAACCGGTGAAATACAGCGCGAAGGGGCTGGCCACGAACAGCAGCCAGCCCACTGCCGGAAAGGTCACGAATGTGGCCACCCGGCTGTGCAGGACGGTGACCAGGACCGATCGGCCGCCGCTGGGCAGCGCTCGTAGGGCGAGAGTCACCGGCGCACCCAGTGCCAGAAAGATCGGCGCCACCATCGCCAGCAGCATGTGTTGGACCATGTGCGCCGAGAAGAGCACCGTGTCATAGGCCGCCAGGCCCGACGTGGTTGCCAACGCGAGCGTCCCCAAGCCGCCGACGTACCAGGCGATCTGCCGACCGCGGGGCCACCCAACGCCCCGCTCGGCAAGTCGGCGCACGCCCCAGAAGTACAGGCCGGCCGCAAGCAGGATCGCTGATGTGATCAGCGGGTCCAGTCGGGTCTCGGTCAACAACCTGACCGGTTCGAACGGGGGGATACCGGGCACATCGGTGAGGCTAGGCTCCCTGCTCGGGAGGAACACGCCCGCCTGTGCCGGGAATGTGTTCTACGGCACGCGCCACCCCGGGGTATATCCCACACCGGGAATGGCCATAATGACCGAGTGACGACCGCCACCGGCACGTTCGACAGCAGCCGGATTCACTCGCTGACCCGGCCGAACACGGTCAGTGTCGGCACGATCATCTGGTTGTCCAGCGAGCTGATGTTCTTCGCGGGCCTGTTTGCGATGTACTTCACCGCCCGGGCCGTCCACGGCGCACCATGGCCTCCGGAGCCGACCGAGCTCGACATCCCCTACGCCCTTGCCTTCACCATCATCTTGGTGGCCTCCTCGGTGACCTGTCAGCTGGGGGTCTTCGCCGCGGAGAAGGGCGATGTCTTCGGTCTGCGCCGATGGTTCACCCTCACCTTCGTCATGGGCCTGGTCTTCGTCCTCGGCCAGATGAATGAGTACCGCGCACTGGTCGGCGAAGGGACCACCATCGCGTCCTCGACGTACGGGTCGGTGTTCTATCTGACCACCGGCTTCCACGCCCTACATGTCATCGGCGGGCTGGTGGCCTTCGTGTTCATGCTGCTCCGCTCCACGATGGGCCGGTTCACCCCGGCGCAGGCCACCGCCGCCATCGTGGTCTCCTACTACTGGCACTTCGTCGACGTGGTGTGGATCGGGCTGTTCGCCGCGATCTACCTGGTCAGATAGGTAGCGCAGTGACGCTCTCCAAGCCTGAGTCGGGCGCCGCTCGTCGACGCCGTCGGCGGTTGCGCCGCAAGCTGAGTCGAGCCGCCGCCCTCCTGGCCACCCTGATCGTCACCGGCGGGCTGTACGCAGCCATGGCGCCCGGAAGCGTTGCCGAGGATGCGACCGACTCGAATGCGGTGGAGGCTGGTCGCGAACTGTACGAGCAGTCCTGCATCACCTGCCATGGAAGCAATCTCGAGGGAGTCTCCGATCGTGGCCCTTCGCTGATCGGGGTCGGCGAAGCATCGGTGTTCTTCCAGGTCTCCACCGGTCGGATGCCGCTGGCCCGTCAGGGAGAGCAGGCCTTCCGCGGCCCCGTCACGTTCACCGACGACGAGATCGACCAACTGATGGCCTACATCCAGGCAAACGGCGGCGGCCCGACGCTGCCGTCGGGTGACCTGCGTGACGGCGAGCTGGCAGCGGGCGGTGAGCTCTTCCGGCTCAATTGCGCCTCGTGCCATAACTTCGCCGGTAGGGGTGGCGCGCTGTCCTCCGGAAAGAACGCGCCGAACCTGTCCGAAGCCAGCGACCTGCAGATGTACGCGGCGATGTTGAGCGGCCCGTCCAACATGCCGGTCTTCGGGGACAACCAGCTGACTCCCGAGGAGAAGCGGGCGATCATCAATTACGTGCAAACGTTGGACGAGTCCACCGACCCGGGTGGGCTCGGCATCGGCCGTGCCGGTCCGGTCCCCGAGGGCGTCGTGATCTGGTTGCTGGGAATGGGCGTCCTGCTGATCGGGGTCTTCTGGATCGGATCGAAGGCATGAGCATCGACCACCGCGCCGGG
>JACCQS010000381.1 GCA_013814015.1 Geodermatophilaceae bacterium
AGCGAGCATGCCGCGCGGATTCCGCGCCTAGCCGCAGACAGCGCCCTGCGCGGCCGAGCCGACGAGCTTGGCGTACTTGCCCAGCACGCCGGTCGGATACCGCGGCTCCGGGGGGCTCCAGCCCTCGCTCCGGCTAGCGAGTTCCGCGGAGTCGACGAGCAGATCCAGGATGCGCGCGGTCATGTCCAGCCGGATCCGGTCACCGTCGCGGACAAAGGCGATCGGACCACCGTCGGTGGCCTCCGGGGCGACATGACCGACGCACAGACCGGTCGTACCGCCGGAGAACCGGCCGTCGGTGAGCAGGAGCACGTCCTTGCCCAGACCGGCCCCCTTGATCGCTCCGGTGACGGCGAGCATCTCGCGCATTCCGGGTCCGCCCTTGGGGCCCTCGTACCGGATGACGAGGACATCGCCGGTCTGCAGGGTCCCTGCACTGACCGCCGCCATCGCTGCGGCCTCTCCCTCGAAGACGCGGGCGGTCCCCTCGAAGACGTCGCTGTCGAAGCCCGCCGATTTCACGACCGATCCGTCCGGGCACAGTGATCCGCGCAGCACCAAAAGGCCGCCGGTGCGGTGTATTGGGTTGCTCATCGCTCGGATGATGTCGCCGTCGGGGTCGGGAGGATCGATGTGGGCAAGGTTCTCGGCCACGGTCCTACCGGTGACAGTCAGCGAGTCACCGTGCAGCAAACCGGCATCCAGCAGCGCCTTCATCACGACGGGCACTCCCCCGATCCGGTCCACGTCGGACATCACGTACCGGCCGAACGGCTTGACGTCGGCCAGGTGCGGAGTCCGGTCCCCGATGACGTTGAAGTCGTCGAGGGTGAGCGGGACCCGGGCCTCTTTGGCGATGGCAAGCAGATGCAGTACCGCATTGGTCGATCCGCCGAGAGCCATCACCACAGTGATCGCGTTCTCGAACGCCTCGCGGGTCATGATCTGGCGGGCGGTGATTCCGCGCTCCAGCAGCCCTACGACGGCCTGCCCGGAGGCGACGGCGTAATCATCACGTCTGCGGTCGATGGCGGGCGGCGCGGCGCTGCCCGGCAAGGACATGCCCAGCGCTTCGGCCGCGCTGGCCATCGTGTTCGCGGTGTACATGCCGGCGCAGGCACCCTCACCGGGGCAGGTGGCCTTCTCGATCTCGGTCAATTCGGCCTCGGTCATCAGCCCGCGGGCGCAGGCTCCAACGCCCTCGAAAACGTCGATTATCGTCAGAACGCGGTCACCCAACCGACCCGGCATCGTCGCCCCGGCGTAGAGGAACACCGCGGCCAGATCCAACCGAGCCGCGGCCATCAGCATGCCGGGAAGGGACTTGTCGCAACCTGCCAGCAGCACCGATCCGTCGAGCCGCTCAGCGAACATCACGGTTTCGACCGAGTCAGCGATGACCTCTCTACTGACCAGGGAGGCACGCATTCCTTCGTGTCCCATCGAGATCCCGTCCGAGACCGAGATCGTGCCGAACTCCATCCCGAAGCCACCGGCCTCGCGTACGCCCTCCTTGACCCGCTTGGCCAGCCGATCCAGGGACAGGTTGCACGGCGTGATCTCGTTCCAGGACGAGGCGATGCCGATCTGCGGTTTGGCCATGTCCTCGTCACGCATGCCGACTGCGCGCAGCATCGCTCGCGCGGGGGCACGCTGGTAACCGTCGGTGACCTCATGGCTGCGAGGTTTGAGGCCGTTGGTCGACTGTTGCGTCACCGTTGCTTCCGTCGTCGTTGCTTCCGTCGTCGTTGATTCCGTCGTCGTTGACTCGGTAGTCGCGCTCACGCCTGCGGACTCTAGGCCGACGGTGGCCGCGGTGTCAGTCCAGGTGGGCGAGTTCAGCGCAGTCGGGCACGCGCTCGAGCTGATGGCAGCATGGCCTCGATGAGCCGGACACTGGTACGACTGCAGATGAACCGGATCTCGCTGGTTCCGGCTGTGGTGGCCGTCGTGTGCGCTCTTCCGCTGGCCACCGCGAGCCCGTGGTTGCTGTTCTTGTTGCTGCTGCCGGCGGCGTGGATCAGCTACGTCATGCGCAGCGGTGTGGACGTCGACGACGACGGCCTCACCGTCAGAGCGCTGTTCGGATCCATCCGTCTTCCCTGGGCGCGGGTCAGCGGCGTACTGATCGGAAAACGCCATGAACTCTCGGTGGCCACCGTTGGCGGGGGCGCCGTACGACTGCCGAATCTGCGGGTCCGGGACCTGCCGCGGCTGTACGAGGCGACCGGCGGTCGATTGGGCTTGCCCGGCGACGACGATGCCTGATCCGATCAGCCGGCCACTCCTGGACTGGGAGGGCTGCCTCAACGCCCGAGACGTCGGCGGCCTACCAGTGGTCGGGGGCGGCCGGATCAGGTGCAACGCGCTCCTGCGTGCAGATAGCTTCGGCCACTTGACCTCGGCAGGAGTCGAGGCCGTTCGCCGCTGCGGCGCGAGCCGGATCATCGATCTGCGCTACTCCGGCGAGGGACAGCCCGATGCGCCGCATGCAGCGCCGCATCCGTTCGCCGAGCAGGAGCTCTATCGCTGCATTCCGCTGTTCGAACCGGGCGTCCTGGGCATTGATCCCCAGCTACTGGCCAAGCTGCAGGCCACTGGGACGACCGGCGAGATCTATTGCGCCAGTGTTGACCACAACGGACTTCGGATCGCGGCTGCAGTTTCGGCGATCGCTTCGGCCCCGCCGGGCCCCGTTGTCGTGCACTGCGCTGAAGGTAAGGACCGGACCGGCATCGTGATCGCATTGGCTCTGGCAGTCGTCGGCGTGGATCCTCAGCACATCGCCGAGGACTACGCCGCGAGCGCCGGACTCCTTGCCTCGCGCTTTGCCGACGAGCTGGCTACCGAGCTCAACCCGCACACCCGGGAGACGTTGCAGCGCAGGCACGCCACCGACCCGGAGACGATCCTGATGCTTCTCGATCACCTCGAGAGCCGGTACGCGGGCGCCGCCTCCTACCTGCGCATTCACGGCGTAGATGACGCGCAGCTGTTGGCACTCCGCGCTCGGTTGGTCACAGCCGAGTAGCCGGCCACCCAGCACGGCTGCCCGCTGGAAATCAGTAGGCGCCGCTGACCACGTTCTGCAGTGGCTGGCCGGCAAGCAGTCGCTCGAGTTGGGCAGTGACGACGGCGAGGGCTCGCTCGCCGGCTCGTGGCACGCTGCCCGCGATGTGCGGGGTCAGCAACAGGTTGGGGGCCGACCACAACGGATGGCCGCTTGGCAACGGCTCGGGATCGGTGACGTCCAGGGCGGCGTGCAGACGCTGGCTGGTGAGTTCGGCGAGTAGCGCGTCGGTGTGGACAACCGGCCCGCGGGCGGCGTTGACCAGCAGTGTCCCGTCCGGCATCGCCGCCAGGAAGTCGGCGTCGACCATGCCGCGAGTCTCGGATGTCATCGGAACCAAAAGGACGACTATGTCGTGCTGGCCGAGCAGGTCCGGCAGCTCACTGACCGCCGATACTCCTTCGCGAGCGGAGCGGGCGACATAGGTCACGTCGACCTCAAATCCCTGGAGCCGCCGACCGACCGCCGTCCCGATGTCTCCGGCGCCGACGACCAGAACGCGGCGCCCGGCCAGCTCAGCGTTCCAGGGGTTGTCCCATTCGCCGCGAGCTTGGGCCCCCAGAAACCGCGGGAACTGCCGGATCGAGGCCAGCATGGCGGCAACGATCCACTCCGCGGTGGCGCCGCTGTGGGCACCCCGGGCGTTGCACAGGATCACCCCGTCCGGCACATGCTCGACGAACCGCTCCGCGCCCGCGCTGAGCAGTTGGATGACGTCGAGCTGCGGCAGCTGCGCAAGAACTCCGGGGACGTCCAACGTGGCCAGGAAGGGAGGTACCCACACTGTCGAGCCGCGCGCCTCTTGGCTGACCTCGCCCTCTCCCTGGTAGACCCGACATCGCAGACCCGGGAGCCGGCTGAGCTGCTGAACTGCGGATTCGTTGGGGAGCAGTACCTCGAGAGTCACGAGGCAGCAGCCTAAGTGGCCGCGAATCCGGGAGAAACTTCACACGCCCGCAACGGGGTAGGAACCTAGGCTGCCGGAGTGAACCGTTCGGGCTGGCGCAATGATCATGTGCTGTCCTGGCGGGCAGCCAAGCGGGGGCGGGCCGGTTGGGCAGCGCTATTGGGACTTCTGCTCCTCGCCGGCTGTTCGGGTGGATACAGTCCGGCCGGCGCGTGGGTGGTCAAGCCCGAGGGGCCACCTCCGGTCGTCGCGCCGCCCCAGGATCCGAGCCCCGACCAGCCACCGCCGGGCGAACCCGGACCGGATGGTGCGGGCGGCGACTCCAACGCCGTTGCCACCGGGCTGTCCGTACCCACCGGGCTGGTCTTGCTCACCGATGGCAGTGCACTCGTCGGTGAACGCAACACCGGCCGCATCCTGCAGGTCTTTCCGGACGCCTCTCCACCGGTGGAGCTCATGGTGGTACCCGGCTTGGACGTGACCGGCGACGGTGGCCTGCTCGGCCTCGCGCTGTCACCGACCTACGAGCAGGACCGCTTGATCTACGCCTACCTGACCACCGCGGAAGACAATCGAGTCGTGAAGTTTCCGATCGGGGGGGCGCCCAATCCGGTGTTCACCGGCATCCCCAAGGGCCTCACCCACAATGGAGGGGCACTGATCTTCGGCTTGGACGGGGCGCTGTACGTCGGTACGGGCGACACCGGCGTACCCGATCTGGCCGATAACGAGCAGAACCTGGCCGGAAAGGTTCTTCGGATCGACATCTTCGGGGAGCCGGCGGGAGCCGAAGCCGTCTTCACCAGCGGTCACAGCGACGTCACCGGGCTGTGCCTGGGACCGGACGGCCAATTGCTGGGCACCGATCTGATCGACGAGGAGCCTGACGAGGTGAACGTTCTGGTGGAGGATGAGGAGTACGGGTGGCCGCGGGCTGACTCCGGCACGATCGATCCGATCCTGGAGATCGACCCGCCGGGTGACGGCTTCGGTGGTTGCGCGCTGGCCGGTGGCTCGATCGCGGTGTCGGCGCTGGACGGCCAGCGGATCTATGTCAATCAGCTGGACGCGGGCTACGCCGCGACCGGGACGTCGACGGAATTCCTGACGACGACGTACGGCCGATTGCGGACACTCGTCTTCGACGCCGAGGGCGCCCTGTGGGTGACGACGAACAACCGGGATGGCTCCGGCACCCCTGTCGAGGACGACGATCGGGTGCTGCGCATCCTGGCCCCACCCATCGGAGGCGGCGGTGGCGGGACGTCTTGAGCCATGCCCATGCGCGGTCAGGCCGCGTAGACCGAAGCCAATCCAGTCCCGATCTCGTCATCAGTCCGGCGAGCGTCAGCCGCAGCTGTGACTGCGCTGGCCCCCAAGGTGCTGGTGTGGGCTTGTAGCGCAGTCAGCTGCCCCACGACGTCGGCGCAGTAGTCCAACGCGCCACTTGCGACCGGCATTTCATTGCAGCTGGCATCACTCAGCAGCGACATTTCGGTCTGAAAACTGGTGCTGATACCGGCGTATCGCTCGGCCAGCGTCGCGGTCTCTGTGCCACTCCGCTCGGCGGCAGTCGTGTCGACGCCTACCTCGTCCCCAGCACCCATGGCCCTTCCCTGCTCGTCACCTTGCCGTTGCCGACAGTAAGCCGATAAGCGTTCGCAGCGTTGCGGCCGTCCACAGACCCAGTCGAACTCGGAGCCGGGCGCTGGTCGGGAAAGATCGCTTCCGGGCGGCCTGTGGATAACTCCTGCTGCCTGCTGTCCAAGCGTCCTAGCGTTTCGCCGGACTGTCGGTTTCCAACCGGACGGCGTTTCAACAGGACGGCGAGAATGACCAATACCGACTTCTACCCCGCAGACACGCGTGCCTGCCCCGAGAAGATCCGGCAAAGTGCGGAGCGGCTCCAGGCGATCAGCGGCGTGCTGCTGGGTCATGGAGACAATGTCCGGTACGTGTTGAGCGAGGTGGCGCTGTCCTTCTCCGAGGTGATCGCCCCCGCAGTGGCAGCCCAGATAGGCGACAACGTGGTCGCGTTGGAGACCGCCGTAGAGGGCACCCAGTACGGGTACGCGGTTGGCATGGCATGGGCCGCGGACGTGGAGGCGTTTCTCGCCGCGAGGCACGAGTTGATCGCCCGCTGGCAGATCGCCGAGATCGACGACTTCGGCGTGCCGGCGCCGCTGAATCTATGGCCTCCCCCGCAAGCAGCAGAGGCCGAGCGTCTGCGCCTCGAGAATCGCGTGGCCGTGGAGGATGCCCGCAGCCTTGCTCTCGACCGCTTCATCCGCGAAGGCCACGTGCTCTGGGAGAACTTTCAAGACAGGGTGTTGGAGAAGGCACGCATGTTCCGCGAGGGAACAACCGCGGACAACCTCGCGCTTGTGGTGTCCTTCCTCGGTTGGGGCGCCATGACCCTCTGGCCCGAGATCGCGCCGCCTCCGGTCTCGGCCACCGACGGCGTCGAGGCTGGGACGACAGTCGTCGAAGGGCTGGACGGCGCCGCGGGTCCGCGAGCCGTAGCCGGGGCCCTCGCCGATGTTGCCGCCATCATTCGACGCGCGGAGTCCGGGAAGGAACTCACCTCCGCCGAGATCGACTTCCTGGCAGCCTTCTACGAAACCGTGGGTGAACGGGTCACCGAGTTACCGGGCTACCTGGCCCAGACGACATTCACTTACACGACCAGTGCGCCGACATCCCGAACTGACGATGAGAGCCCGCCTGTCTACGCGACCCATACCGTCGGCGGGTTGGATCCCACACTGGTCACGGCGCTGACCGCCGCCTCGGCTAACGGCATGCTCGTCCTTTCGCGCAGCGGTTCAGGTGGCGGCGGGTACGCGCGTCTGCCCACCTGGGTCCGCGACAGCTTGGATGACCCGATAGTGCCGTCCACGTTGCCGACGCCCCCGACAGCCGGCGCCTTCGAGTCGCTCGTGCAGCTGGGCGAGCTCTTGGAGTTCTCGACCGTCGAGGCAGGCGATGGTCTTTCCCGCGAGATGGCGGATGCTCTGAATCGCATGTTTGTGGCGGTCGAAGGCCTCGAGACGCTAGGGATGGAAGGCACGCCAACGTGGGGTGAGCAGGTAGACGCAACCGGTCAGTCCTTCCTGGACGTAATCGCTCGCAACGACGGTGCATGTTTTGACGTCGTGACCGGATCGCGTATGCCATACGGATACAACGCCGCTCAGTTCGTTGGCAACATGTACTCCTTCGAATGGTCCGATGACGGCGCTTCAGCGGCGAGTCTTACGGACTTCATCCCCCTGTGGGCAGTGAGCGACGATCCAGTCCAGCAAGGTGGGGCGCAGACCGCCATGTTCGACCTCGTGCAGATCGTGACTGGCGATGAAAACTTCGAACTGCTCATGGATGGCGTCGGAACCTCGGGGGTAGCGGCGGAATCAGCTGTGGGCCAAGTCAATCCAGCGATCACCCAGGGCTTTGTTGCCGCTATGGCACCGTTCATGGACCAATTCGCGGCAGAGCAGACCAATCTGGATCCCAATGCCGTTCCCACGGACCTAAGGGACTTGCCCTTCGACACCCGAGTGCGCTTCACAACATTGATCGGAACCGATCAGGACTCCGCGACGGCATTGGCCGGTCTGGCGTATGCCTATGAGCAGCAGGAACTCTCCGAATACGCGGTGTCGGGAAACACCGAGGTGAATGGAGGCAATGTGGGCCGAATCCGAGGAATCGTGGACGCCGGCCTGTTCAACGCCGAGATAGACGCAGGTGCCGATCAGTCGGAAGCCGAAGCGGCAGCGGCGCGCTCACGTCAGTTGGGTGCCGACATCACTCAGGGTGTCCTAGGGGCGATCCCTGCTCCGGGCGTCTCCGGCTTGGTTGACACCGTCTTCGCCGTCATCGACTCACAAGCCCGTGACGATGGGTCAACGGAAGGCCCTACGCCGTCCCCCACCAGAACTGAAGCCGAGCGGCGCTACGACACTGCCACTGGAGTCATGACGGGCTTGGTCACTAACGGACAGATTCCTGCATCGGCGATGCCCATTCCTTCCATCCGACCAGTGACAGCCGAGAATGAACTCTCGACAGATGAACTCACTCAGGCCCTGGTGAACGCCGCGGCAGCGGCGGGCTACGACCTCAATCTGATCCTCAATCGGATCGAGTCGGCCTACTCGGATCCGGATCTGGTTGACGAGCGAGCGGGTCAGTAGTCGCACCGCAGCGGCGGGCTGCGTCCGCCCAATCGACTACAGGTTGACGCCGAGGCGTTGGGCGATCATGGCCTTGACTGCGGCCGCGTCGGCTTGACCACGGGTTGCTTTCATGACCGACCCGAGCAGCACCCCGACTGCGGCGACCTTGCCATTCTGGATCTTGGCGACGACGTCGGGATTGTCCGCAATCGCCGCGTCCACAGCCGCATCCAAGGCACTGGTGTCGCTGACCACTGCGAGGCCGCGAGCGACGACAACCTGTTCCGGATCACCCTCCCCGGCTAGCACGCCGTCGAGCACCTGGCGGGCCAGCCGGTCGTTGACTCTTCCCTCGGCAACCAACCGGGCCAATCCGGCGACCTGCGCCGGCGTGATCGCCAACTCGGCCAGCTCGATGTCCTCGGCATTGGCCCGGCGGGCCAGATCGCCGAGCCACCACTTGCGGGCGTCGGCGGCCGATGCCCCGGCGGCGACCGTGTCGGCAAACAGTTGCAGCGCACCGCTGTTGACCAGCCAGGCCATCTCGTCATCGGACAGGCCCAATTCGGCCTGGCGCCGGACCCGTTGAATCGACGGCGAATCGGGGAGGGCGGCACGCAGCTGTTCGACCCAAGCCGGGTCGGGGGCAACCGGGACGAGATCGGGCTCGGGGAAGTACCGGTAGTCGGTGGCCTCTTCCTTGCTCCGACCCGACGTCGTCGAGGAGGTGTCTTCGTGGAAGTGCCGAGTCTCCTGAACGATCCGGCCGCCCTCGTCGAGCACCTGGGACTGGCGGATCATCTCCGAACGGACCGCACGTTCGACCGACCGCAGTGAGTTGACGTTCTTCGTCTCGGTCCGCGTGCCCCATTCGGCAGCGCCCTTGGGGGCCAACGACGTGTTGACGTCACAGCGCATCGAGCCCTGTTCCATCCGTACGTCGGAGACGTCGAGCCCGCGCAGCAGTTCCCGCAGCTCGGTGACATAGGCACGCGCCACGGCCGGCGCACGCCCGCCGGTCCCGGCGATCGGCTTGGTGACGATCTCCACCAACGGAATGCCGGCCCGGTTGTAGTCGACCAGCGAGTGGTCGGCGCCATGGATCCGACCAGTTGCCCCTCCGACATGCAGGCTCTTGCCGGTGTCCTCCTCGAGGTGCACGCGCTCGATCTCGACTCGGAACGGCTCACCGTCGACCAGGACATCGAGGTATCCGTCGGTGCACAAAGGTTCGTCGTACTGGCTGATCTGGAAGTCCTTGGGCATGTCCGGATAGAAGTAGTTCTTTCGCGCGAATCGGCACCACGAGGCGATCGTGCAGTTCAGCGCCAACCCGATCCGGATCGTGGACTCGATCGATTTCACGTTCACGACCGGAAGCGCGCCGGGAAGACCGAGACAGACCGGGCAGGTTTGCGTGTTGGGTTCGGCGCCGAACTCCGTCGGGCAGCCGCAGAACATCTTCGACAGCGTGCCGAGCTCGACGTGGGTCTCCAAGCCGATCACCGGGTCGTATCGAGCAAGAACCTCGTCGACGGTGACCTGGGAAGTGCTGGTCACATCGCCTCCGTTCCGGCATTGCGGTACGCAGCCGGTCCGGCAGTCAGACCCGTGGATGCCTCACGAACAGATCCCAGAACCAGAACGCCGCGAGTCCGGTGTAGACGGTGAACAGAATCCTGAAGAGCCAGTCGAAATTCCAGAGGAACCCCGTGATCGACAGCAGGATCAGCATCATCATGGCCCCGGCCATTCGCTGTACGAGCAACTCCCGGGGAGTCGGTGGTTCGGGGGGCACGGGTCGCACCGGTGGCGGCGGCAATGGTGGTACGTAAGGGGACGGGGGTACG
Source organism: Geodermatophilaceae bacterium (assembly GCA_013814015.1). Taxonomy (GTDB): domain Bacteria; phylum Actinomycetota; class Actinomycetes; order Mycobacteriales; family Geodermatophilaceae; genus JACCQS01. Next base: position 10,006 of record JACCQS010000381.1, read on the forward strand.
GCCGCCTGCGTGCGAGGGTCGTATCCGGTCCACTGTCCGGTCACGCGGATCCCTCCCCAGCGACTCATTCGGCTGCGACCTGAGGATCACTCTACGTCCGATCCGTTACTCGCGCTCATCGCAGCGGAACCTCTTGCAGCAAAGGATGTCCGCGACGGGCATCAAGGGTGGATTCGACTGCGGCCGCCACCCGGTAGCAGCGATCATCGGCAAGCGCCGGGGCCATGATCTGCAACCCCACCGGAAGCCCCTCCGAGAGCCCGCAGGGCACCGAGATCGCCGGCGTTCCCGCCAGGCTGGCAGGCAGTGTGCACAGATCCGCGGCGTACATTGCGAGCGGGTCGTCCGTACGCGCCCCCAGCCGGAAGGCAACGGTCGGCGTGCTCGGCGAGACCAGAACGTCGGCAGCCTCGAATGCGGCAGCGAAGTCACGGCTGATCAATGTACGGACCTTCTGCGCTTGGCCGTAATATGCCTCGTAATAGCCACTGGAAAGAGCGTACGTCCCAATCATGATGCGACGCTTGACTTCCGGACCGAAACCAGCCTGACGGGTAAGCGCCATCACCTCATCGAGACCGCGTACGCCATCATCGCCGACCCGCAAGCCGTACCGAACGGCATCGAAGCGAGCCAGGTTCGAAGATGCCTCACTTGGTGCAATCAGGTAATAGGCGGCCAGCGCGTACCCGAAGTGCGGGCAGGACACCTCGACGATCTCGGCGCCCAGCCCGGCCATCAGCTCGACGGTTTCGCTCACCCTGGAAAGGACGCCGGGTTCGTATCCGTCGGCGAAGCCCAGACCGCCGAGCTCGCGGACGACCCCCACCCGCAGGCCGGTCAGATCACCGCCGGCACCCGCACGGGCCGCGGCGACCACGGGCGGAACCGGTGCGGGGATGGAGGTCGAGTCCGCCCGGTCGTGTCCACCGATAGCCTCGTGCAGCAAGGCGGTGTCCAGGACCGTACGGCCGAATGGCCCTGCCTGATCCAGGCTGGAGGAGAACGCGATCAGGCCGTACCGGCTGACTCCGCCGTAGGTGGGCTTGTGCCCGACCAGGCCGGTGACCGCAGCGGGTTGCCGGATCGAACCGCCGGTGTCAGTGCCGATACCCAGCGGCGCCAGCGATCCGGCGACCGCGGCGCTCGAGCCCCCCGAGGATCCGCCCGGAACCCGGTCGAGATCCCAAGGATTGTGCGACGGGCCGAAGCCGGAGTTCTCCGTGGAGGACCCCATCGCGAACTCGTCCATGTTGGTCTTGCCGAGGATCACTATCCCGGCGTTCTTGATCCGAGTGGTGATCGTCGCGTCGTACGGGGGAATCCAGCCGGCCAGAATCTTGGATCCGCTGGTGGTTTCCAGGCCCTTGGTGACCACGACGTCCTTGAGCGCCAAGGGGACGCCGGCCAATGGTCCCAGAGGTTCACCGGCCACCCGCCGGGCATCGATGGCTCTGGCTGATGCCAACGCACCGTCAGCGTCGACGCGCAGAAAGGCGTGCAGCGTGCCGTCGTCGGAGGCGATCCGGTCCAGGTGCGCCTGGGCCACCTCGACGGCGCTGGCCTCACCCGACGCCATCAACGCAGCGAGCTCGACGGCCGTACGAGCAGTGAGCGTCGCGTGCTGACTTCTGTCGTCGGGAGAACTCACGCCGGCTCGTTGAGGATGCGCGGCACGCGGAAGCGGCCGCCCTGGGCCGCGGGGGCCGCCGCGAGAACGTCGTCGGGGTGCAGGCATGGCCCCAGAACGTCGGGGCGGGTGATGTTGGTCAACGGCACGGCGTGGGTTGTCGGTGGGATGTCGTCAGCGGCGACGTCGGCCACATGGGCCACCGAGGAGAGGATCACATCGAGCTGACCGGCGAAAAGGTCCAGTTCCTCGTCGGTCACGGAAAGCCGCGCCAGGTGTGCCAGGTGCGCCACATCCTCGCGAGAGATGGCAGTCATGGGTTGGGCCTTTTTCCGATTGCTGTCATGCGGGAACGGGCTCCTCGAGCGCGGATGGATGGCCTGCCCGGATGCTGTTGGTGGGCAGTCCCGGTGTCAGGAGTTTATGAGCACCGCCCCCTGCCGCCCGACTCGGCATCGTGAGCGTCCACGACGGGGAGATCCAGCGGGTTGGGAGGTCAACGGTAGCGAGAACGTAACAAGTCGTCAGCACACCGGTGACACGCTTTCTGGCACTGTTGCCCTGCCATGTCCTACCTCCTGCGCGTCGTCGTACCGGACCGACCCGGAATGTTGGGAGCCCTGGCGACATCGCTGGGAGCCAGCGGCGCGGACATCGTCAGCATCGACGTGGTGCAGCGCTTGGGTGGTGAGGCGGTCGACGACATCGTGGTGGAGTTGCCTCCCGACCGGCTTCCGGACGGGCTGATCACCGCCGCCCGATCGGTCGATGGGGTGTCGGTGGAGTCACTGCGACCGTTTTCCGGGACGCTGGACACACATCGGGAACTCGCTCTGGTCGAAGCACTGGCCGGGTCAGGACCGGCTGTCGCACAGCTGCTGGCCGAGGAACTGCCCCGGATCTTCCGGGCCAGTTGGGCCATGATCGTCGGCTGCCCGCCATCCCCCGGTGGCGGCTCGACGGTCATCGCCTCCAGCGCCGCTGCACCGGAGATCGTCGAGGACCAGATTGAATTCTTCCCCTGGTGCCCGATGGCGACGCCGACGTTGCTCGACTCTGAAGCAGACGAGGTGCCGACGATCTTCTCCTCGCTGGGCACGGAGATGATGGGGGCGCCGATGGGCGAGGCGTGTCAGGTCGTCCTGGTCGGCCGCGCCGGCGGACCCGCGTTCCTCCGCTCCGAACTGCTCCGGTTGGCCCACCTCGTGGGCATCGCTGCAACGGTCGCGGCTATCGACGCCTGACCCGGATGCCTCGTCAGCCCGGACCGATGGTTGCCACCGCGGAGGCGGCCCGAGAGCCGCTGTCGAGCAGAACCTGGAAGCCGGCTTCGTCGAGGAGCGGGACCTTGAGCGCGATCGCCTTGTCGTACTTCGAGCCGCCGGGACTGTCCCCGGCGATGACGAAGTCCGTCTTCTTGGACACCGACCCGGTGACCTTGCCGCCCAACGCCTGTACGGCCTCGGTCGCGGAGTCCCGGCTGTAGTTCTCCAGCGAGCCGGTGATCACGACCGTTACCCCGTCAAGCGGACGCGGCCCCGCGTCGCTACGTTCCTCCGCCAGCCGGACCCCCGCCGTCCGCCACTTCTGCACCACCTCGCGGTGCCAGTCGACGGCGAACCACTCCACGACTGCTTGCGCGATGGTCGGGCCGACCCCATCCGCGGCGGCCAACTGTTGCTCCGATGCCTGCGCGATGGCATCGATCGAGCCGAACTCCCGAGCCAGGGCCTGAGCGGCAGTGGGGCCCACATGACGGATCGAGAGCCCGACCAGGACCCTCCATAGTGGTCGGTCCTTGGCGGTGTCGAGGTTGGCCAACAGCTTTGCTCCGTTGGCCGACAACGTGCCGTCCTTCTTGGCGAACAACGTGGAGCGGATCAACTTCTGCGCAGTCAGGCTGAAAAGGTCGCCCTCGTCCTTGACCAGCCCGGCGTCCAGGAGCGCGATCGCGGCCTCGTACCCGAGCACCTCGATGTCAAAGGCCCCGCGGCCGGCGACATGGAAGATCCGCTCCCGCAATTGGGCCGGGCAGGACCGGGCGTTCGGGCATCGGATGTCGGCGTCGCCCTCCTTTTGCGGAGCAAGAGTCGTACGACACTCGGGGCACTGGGTCGGCATCTCGAAGGGCCGCTCGGAACCGTCCCGCAGGGCAACGACAGGCCCGAGGATCTCCGGGATGACGTCTCCGGCCTTGCGCAGAACCACCGTGTCGCCGATCAGCACGCCCTTACGGACGACCTCCGAGGCGTTGTGCAAGGTGGCCATGCTCACCGTGGAGCCGGCGACCAGGATCGGTTCCATGACGCCGTACGGAGTCACCCGCCCGGTCCGGCCGACATTGACCCGGATGTCGAGCAGCTTGGTGTTGACCTCCTCGGGTGGGTACTTGAAGGCGATCGCCCAGCGCGGCGCCCGGCTGGTCGATCCCAGCCGCCGTTGCAGCACGATCTCGTCGATCTTGATGACGACCCCGTCGATCTCGTGCTCGACGCTGTGCCGGTGCTCGCCGTAGCGCTGGATGTATTCATGCACTCCGGCGAGGTCTTTGCACGTTTCGTACCGCTCGCTGGTCGGCAGTCCCCAGGACTCGAGCACCTCGTAGGACTGCGACTGTCGACTGAACTCGAACCCGTCTCGAGCGCCGACGCCGTGTAGCAGCAGTCGCAGCGGCCGGCTTGCGGTGATCTTGGGATCCTTCTGCCGAAGGGATCCGGCCGCGGCATTGCGGGGATTGGCGAAGGGCGCCTTGCCTGCCGCGACCAGGCTCTCGTTCAGTTGGCGGAAGCCCTCGACCGGGAAGTAGACTTCACCGCGGACCTCGATCAACTCGGGGATGTCCTTCCCAGTGAGCCTGCTCGGGACGTTGTCCAGGGTCTTCACGTTGGCGGTCACGTCCTCGCCGGTACGGCCATCCCCACGAGTCGCGGCCCGGACCAGGCGACCCTGCTCATAGACCAGCGCGATCGCGAGCCCGTCGATCTTGAGTTCGCAGAGGTATGTCGGATCACTCGCTCCCTCGCGCACGACACGGGCTGCCCAGGAGGCGAGCTCGTCCTCGGTGAACGCATTGTCCAGACTCTGCATCCGCTCCAGATGGTCGACGGGGGTGAACAGGGTGGAATAGACCGCGCCAACCTTCTGGGTCGGCGAGTCGGGGGTGGCCAGCCCCGGTTGCGACTCCTCGAGAGCCCGCAGCTTGGCCATCAGTGCGTCGTATTCACCGTCGCTGACGGTCGGCGCATCGGTCACGTGATAGCGGAACAGGTGCTCGTCCAATTCCCGGACCAGTTCGGCGTGCACAGCACGAACGTCAGCTGGGATCTCGTCGCTCGACGGCGTCACCGCACCCTCTGGAGTTGCCACGGGCAAACGTTATCCGCCCCGTACGACCGTTGGCCGATGCCCGAGTCCAGAGGCCTCAACCGGCGGCGAGTTCGCGGCCCGCGGCCTGCAGATGGGTCATGCAGGCAACCGCGTACGCCGGACTCGCGCCGGCCAGGCCACACGTTGGGGTCAGCGTGACTGTGCCCGGCAGGTTCTCCGGGTCGAACCCGAGCCGGCGCCACCACGACCGCAACCGATCGGCAGTTCCCAGCGGCTTGGGCAGGGACGAGTCCGTACCCGGGACGACCCCGAGCAGCAGAGCCGTCCCCGCCTCGATTGCCACGCCCATCTCGTCCTGATCGAAGGTCAGGTTCAGGTCGAGACTCAGGGCTGTCAGTCCGGTCCGACGAAGCAGTTCGATCGGTATGTCGCCCGCGCAGCAGTGCACGACGGTGGGCGCCTCACCGGCGGCCGCCAGCACGCTTCGCAGTCCGGCCTCGACAACCGGCTCCTCGATAGCGTCGAGCTGGCCGAAGCCGCTGGACGTTTTCACACCGCCGCGTAGCACAGCGGGCAGGCTCGGCTCGTCGACCTGGACGACGAATTCGGCATACGGCAGCGCCCGGCCGAGCACGGCCAGGTGCTGCGCCAGCCCAGCGGCCAGCGACTCGGCGATGTCCCGGGTCGCCCCGGCATCGGCGACTGCCTTGTCCCCGCGATGCAACTCGACTCCGGCCGCGAGAGTCCATGGCCCGGCCAGCTGGATCTTGAACCAACCGCGGTAGTCCCCCGCCTCCTGGGCGAGGGCGTCGAGGTCGCGCGCCCACAGATCCCGCGTGCGGCCGAGATCCATGCCCGGCCGGGACACGAACCGCCAGCCGCTGGGCTGCAGGTCCACCGGCAGATCGAGCAGCAGGCCGGCTCCCCGACCGAGCAGGTCCGCTCCCGGCCCCCGCTCGGGCAGTTCAGGCAGATGTGGCCCATCCGGCAGCGCGTCGAGGACCTGCCGGACGGCGACGACCGGATCAGTCCCCGGAAGGGAGCCGATCCCGGTCGCCGACGGCCAGGCCGGCCCGCCGGTGACAGCCAGAGTCAGTCAGCCAACCCGCTCAGTCAGCCAGCACGACACCGCGGCGCCGGCGACGCCCGACGACACAGGCCCCGGCACCGGAGAGCAGCAGGAAGCCGGCAAGAGCCGACAGCTCACCGGTGTGCGAGCCGGTTGCCGGAAGGCCTGGGCCCGCGCCCGGGCCTGGACCAGGACCTGGGCCTGGACCTGGGCATGGACCAGGACCCGGACCTGCGATTTCGCAGGGCCCGGTACCTGTGCCGTCGTCGTTCAGTGGCTGGGCCGGGTCGAGAGAGTTCGCCCGGTCCAGGCCGGGCGGGGACACCGGTGAGTTGTCGCCGACGGAGTCGGCCAGCGCGTCGACGTCGACCGGGCCGGTCACCGGAGTCGAGCCGGTGGTGAAGGCGACGAAGCCGTCGCCGCCGGCGGTCAGGAACGAGTTGGCAACGACCGTGTAGTCGGCACTCGGATTGATGACCGCGCCCTCGATCCGGATGTTGCTGACCCGATCGCCCAGGGTCAGTCTCGGATCGAAGTCGTAGCTCAGACTCTCCGAGACCGAGAGTTGCAACATGGTCCGTTCACCCAGGTTTGTCGGATCTATCCACTGCTGCTCGAGAGCATCGTCGATCGCCTGCCCGGTGATGGTGACCACGTTGACCGTGTTGCTGAACGGCTGCGCAGTGAACGCCTCGCCGAAGGTGATGGTCCCCACCGGTTCCCCGGAGGGCACGTCGGCGCAGTTGATGTCGGATCGGACCCCACCGGGGTTCATGAACGCGACAATCGCATTTCCGAAGGTCCCCGGGTCGTCGTCCATCGCATCAAGTTGCGCGTCGGCGATCAGGTTGCCGAACCCGGACTCGGCGTTGCGCACCGGCGCGC
>JACCQS010000393.1 GCA_013814015.1 Geodermatophilaceae bacterium
CCGGCGTCCAGGCTGCCGCGCAACGCGAGATATCCGCCGAGTCCGTAGACCAGTGCCAGGGCCAGGGCCGAGACCAGGATCAGCGCGGTGACGAAGACCCACTGGTACATCGCCGTACGGACTCCGATGTCGCGGACCCGGCTGGCGCGGGCGGTGAACTCGTAGGTCTCGTCAGCGGGGCGGCCGAAGAGCTTGACCAGCGTCGCGCCGGGGGCGGAGAAGCGTTCGGTCATCTGGGTGGTCATCGCCGCGTTGTGGTCGGCGGCTTCGCGTTCCATCGCGGCCAGCCGGCGCCCCATCCGGCGTGCGGGAAGGACGAAGACCGGCAGCAGGACCAGGGCCAGGAGGGTGATCTGCCAGGAGACCTGCAGCATCACGGCCAAGGTGAGCACCAGCGCCACGATGTTCGTGACCACACCCGACAGCGTGTCGCTGAAGGCTCGCTGCGCCCCGATCACGTCGTTGTTCAGCCGGCTGACCAGAGCACCGGTACGGGTCCGGGTGAAGAACGCGACCGGCATCCGCTGCACATGGGTGAACACGACACGTCGCAGATCCAGGATCAGGCCCTCCCCGATCCGGGAGGACAGCCAGCGGCTCAGCAGACCGACCGCTGCCTCGAGAACCGCGATCAGCGCGATGACGACGGACAACCAGACGACCGTCGACACCTCGCCGTTGCCGACGATCGCGTCCACCACCCGTCCGGCCAGTACCGGAGTGGCCACGATCAGCACGGCGGACACCACGCTGAGCAGCAGGAAGATGATCAGGTCCCGCTTGTGCGGCCGGGCGAAGCCGAGGATCCGCCGCAGTGTTTGCATCGAGAACTTGCGGCGTTCCTCGTTCTGGTTCATGGCGTGATACAGCGACATCCACGCGGTGACTTCCATGCTCATGAGCGGCTCTTTCGGCGTCGGCGGAGGAGTGCAGCCTGGCAGCAGGATCTGACAGTTGCAGCGTCGCGATGATCCGCCGGTCCTGACGCGCTGTCGACCGTGATTCAATCCGCGGAAGGATCAGGGAGTCGGGTCGACGCGGATCGCCGGGTGTGCAGGATCGTCGTAGCGCAGCACCACATCCGCTGTACGTACGGGATCGGCCGATACGTCGTAGTCGTCGAAGGCGGGCAGGGTCCACTGCCACTCCTGCGGTGTACGGCGTCGCCGCGCTGCGGGGCTCAGCGCCAGATGAATCCTCCGGTCGAAGGGCAGGTCGCGGCCCAGCAGCAACTCCCCGCTGATCAGCAGGATCAAGCCCGGCTCGGCCAGCCGCGACGGATCCCGCGTGGCCCGGTTGGAGATCGGGTCGCGCAGTGCCGGGAGGTACTGCGCCGTGCCACCCGGGCCGACCGGATCCAGGACCTCTCGGCGCAACGCCTCGACGTCAAGCCAGCCGGTGGCGAAGGACTCGAGGTCGGTACGGCCGTACTCCAATCGCAGCGCCGCATCCCGCCAGAACGCATCGGCTCGGATGAGGACGACCGGTCGACCCAGTGCCCGCAACGGTCCGAGCAGCGCTTGGGCGAAGTGGCCGGGATCGGCCGCACGGGGGCCGTCGATCGCGACCCGCAGCGCCGTACCCGGCACCCCGAGTGCAACCAACTCGACGGCCAGCCGGTCCGGGAGCGTGGCCGGGTCCACCGGTTGGAACCTCGGTCGGCGACCAGCTATTCGCCGCATTCCTGGGCGCTCTGGTGGTCGACCGATGGTCAGTCCCCGGTTGCGCCGTCGAGGCGCTCGCGCAGCAGATCGGCGTGCCCGTTGTGCCGGGCGTACTCCTCGATCATGTGCAGATATATCCAGCGCAGCGGGATCTCCTCGCCGCTGCGACGCCTGGCACACACGAGGTCCAGGTCGCGATGGCGGGCGCAGAATGCGCGGGAGCGCTCGACGCAGCGACGAAAGGTCGAAACATCGTCAGCCACGACCGCATCCTCGAGTAGGTCGAAGTCGCCGTCTGGATGTTCGTCTGTGTAGAAGATCCCCGAGATCCGACCAGCTACGAGGTCGTCATTGAACCAGGCCTCGACCTCGGCCATGTGCCGAACCAGTCCGAGCAAGCTCAGCGTCGACGGCTCGCACGACCGGGTCTTGAGCTGCTGCTCGGTCAAGCCTTCGCACTTCCGCAGCAGGGTGTCCCGGTGATAGTCCAGCCAACTCTCCAACTGGACCTGCTCGGGCCCGGCATAGGCAGGCTCCTGGCGGTCGGTAGTGAACAGGCCAGCAGATGTCATGGGTGCAGACCTTAAGCGCAGCCGCCGACAGCTGGCGACCGGTTAACTGCAGCCATTGATCATCACCCCGCTAGGAACCCGGCCAACCGCAGAGCTCGAGTGAGCAGATCCTGATAGGCGCCCTGTCCGTTCAGATTCGGATGGAAGGGGAAGGCGGAACTGATGTTCGTGAAGTAGGAACCTCGCGTACACAGTTCATGCCCGAGAAACGGCGACCCAGCGGTGGTGGCATCGAGGTAGGTGAATCCGGCTGCGGCCGACGCCTGACTGATCACGCCGTTCAGTTGGGCCACCACGTCCCGGATGATCGGCCGCTCCTGCCCGGTGAGGTACGAGCATCCGCCGCCCTGGCGTACCGCGCCGACGATCTGCGGATAGCCGAGCACGAAGACCTCGGTGGTCGGCCCAGCAGCCGCCCGCAGGCTCGCGTAGGTGTCTGCCAGCCGACCGGGGAGCTGTCCGTTGATCTTGGCGAGTGTGGCGTTCAGCATCGTGGGTCCGCCGCAACCCTGGCGCAGCACGCAGGCCTGCGCGAAGTCCGGGAAGCCTATGTCGTTGCCGCCGATCGACATGCTGACGATGTCCACATCGGTCGGAAACGATGCGATCTGCGGAGGCTGGGTCGGATACTGGGCCACCTGGGTGATCTTCGGCGTCGTTGCTCCCGAGCAGGCCCGGAAGCCGACCAGGGCGATCTCGAGCGGATCGCCGGCCGCGGCCAGGCCCGGCAGCGCAAAGAACGCGATCGCACTGCCGGCGAGCAGCGCCAGCGTTCACCGGAGGAGACCAGTGCCCATCAGATACCCCAGCTCAGCCGCAGTGCGGGCCGGTGGAGGTGACCGTCGGCTCGAGAGGTTTCTACCACGCGAGTACGTCGGCCAGGTGCGTCAGAACGGCCAGTACGGCAGCGGAGTCGGCTACCCGGTAGCTCGCAGCGGTCGGTCCGTCGCCGACCTTGATGCCGACGTCGTCAGGGCCGAGTACGGCGAAGGCGTCCTC
>JACCQS010000401.1 GCA_013814015.1 Geodermatophilaceae bacterium
AGCAGCCAGGGGTGACGGTGGAACTGGGCCCAGGCGCCGCGGGCGAACTCCTCGAGGCTGGCCCGCCAGCCGCCGATCAGCAGCGGAGCGTCCGGATAAGTCCGCTCGACGAAGGGTTCGCCGGCCACCAAGTCTTCCCCGGCCACCGCGTCGAGCATCAGGTCGAGCAGTTCGGCCTTTCCTGGGACGTGCCGGTAGAGCGACATCGTGCCGACGCCGAGCTCGTCGGCGATCCGCCGCATCGACACCGCCGGTAGACCATCAGCGTCGGCGACCTCGATGGCCTTGCCGACGATCGCGGCCAGGCTCAGGACCGGCGTCGGGCCGCGGGTGGGCTGCTCCCGGGTTCCCCACAGCAGTTCCAGGCTGCGGGTGAGGTCGCCGCTTCCGCTGTAGTGAGTGGTCATTGTCCAGAATCCTAATCTGCGTATAGTGTACGCATGACAGCGTACGGCGTACCCAATAGAGGAGATCGATGACCAGCACAGCACCCGCGGTCGTGGCGCGTGGATTGATCAAGACGTACGGCAAGACCAGAGCTCTGGACGGTTTCGACCTGACCGTCGCACGCGGCGCCGTCTGCGGACTGCTAGGCCCGAACGGTGCCGGCAAGACGACGGCGGTACGGATCCTCACCACGCTGCTGCGTCCCGACGGCGGCTCCGCGGAGGTGGCCGGAATCGATGTGGCCACCGAGCCGGCCCTCGTACGGACCCGGATCGGCATGATCGGACAGCAGACGACGGTGGACGACATCCTCACCGGGCGAGAGAACCTGCTGCTCTGGTGCCGCCTCTATCACCTGAGCGAGCGTGAGGCACAAACCCGCTCCGATCAGCTACTCGAGCACTTCGGGCTTACCGAAGCCGGCGACAAGCAGGCCAAGCACTACTCCGGCGGCATGCGCCGACGGCTGGACCTCGCCGCCAGCTTCGTGCTCACCCCGCAGGTGCTCTTCCTCGACGAGCCGACGACCGGGCTCGATCCGCGCAACCGCAACGAGGTGTGGTCGGCACTGCGCGGGGTGGTCGCCCTGGGGACGACCGTGCTGATGACCACCCAATACCTCGACGAGGCCGACCAACTCGCCGACCAGGTGGTGGTCATCGACCACGGCCGGGTGATCGCCGATGGCCCCCCGGCCGAGCTCAAGGCCACGATCGGCGGGGATCGGATCGATGTCGTGCTCCGGGACGAGGCAGATCTGTTCAGGGCCGCCGAGATCGTCGCTCGGGCAGCCGGTGTGGATGCCGAGGTCGAGGCCCAGCTGCGCCGGGTGAGCGCTCCAGCTCGGCATCGGGTGTCGGTGCTCAGCGAGGTGATCCGAAACCTGGAGGAGGCCCAGATCGACGCCGAGGACGTGAACCTGCGCCGGCCAACCCTCGACGAGGTGTTCCTGCGGTTGACCGGCCGTCGTGCCGATGACTCGGGTGAGACCGGCGACCCGGCGGATCGCGATGGCGAACCCGTACGTACAAACGAGGAGGTAGCGGTATGACCACAACAGAGTTGATGGCAGCGCCGAGCGCGCCGCCGCTGCCCGATTCGCCCGCGGATCGGTGGCGGTGGCTGATCCGCGACGGCTTCACGATCGCCCGCCGGGATGCCATCCATTGGCGCCGCCGGCCGGGGCAGATCGTCGCCGGGCTCGCGTTCCCGATCATGTTCGTCGTGCTGTATGGGTACGTGCTCGGCGGCTCCATGTCGGTGGCCGGCGGCGGGGCGTACATGGACTTCCTGATCCCCGGGCTGTTCACGATGACCATGGCCTTCGGTGTCGGGGACACCATCATTGGCGTCAACACCGACGTGGCGCGTGGCGTCACCGATCGCTTCCGGTCCATGCCGATCTCGGCCGGATCGGTGGTGCTGGGCCGGGCGTTGGCCGACATGGTGTGGGCGGTGGTCAACCTGGCTGTGCTGGCGATCTGCGGGCTTGCCGTGGGTTGGCGATGGCACGGAACCCTCGCTGCGGCGGGGCTGGCCTTCGGCCTGTTGTTGCTGCTGCGGTTCTCGCTGGTGTGGGCCGGGATCTACTTCGGGCTGCTGGCCAGGAGCCCGGAGGCGGCGGCCTCCTCCTGGGCGCTGCTGTTCCCGCTCACGATGCTGGCCAACACCTTCGCCTCACCCGAGCTGATGCCCGGCTGGCTCGGCGCGATCGCCAACTGGAACCCCCTCTCGGCAACGGTGACCGCGACCCGGGAACTGTTCGAGAACCCAGGGGTCGGCGGGAACTCCTGGGCGACCGAGAACACCATGCTGCTCGCCGTCGGCTGGCCGGTCCTGATCATGCTGATCTTCGCTCCGCTGGCCGTCCGGCGGTACCGCAACCGCTCGATCTGACCTATCGCGCGGCCGGGGTGGCCGCCGAACGTCAGCGCCGGCTGGTGGGCAGGAGTTCGCGGGCCCACCGGCCGCCGTTCTCGGCCGCCAGATCCAGGGCATCGGCGCTGTCCGCGTCGAGGGCGGAATACGCGCCGACGCCGGCCCCGACCAGGGCGCTGACCGTGGACACGCCGGCTCGCCGCTGGAAATAGCTCTGTTGGATCTTCCAGCCGACGACTGCGCGACGTTCCATCACGGTGGTCTGCCGGACGAAGGAGCCCGACCGTACGGCGAAGGCTTTCCCATCTGAGCCATGGCCGAGCGAGCGGTAGCGGTCGATGCCCAGGGGTATCCCCAGTCCGGCCAGAACTGCCCCGACGACAACCATCGGTAGCACAGTCAGGACCAGACCACCGACGAGGAGCACTGCGCCGGGCAGGACCGACCGTACGAGCCTGCGCCGCAAGGCTGCCGGTGGATGCCGCCGGAGCGGGGCCGCAAATCGTCGTACGGCGCGCTGCGCCACCTCGACCGCCTCGCTACGCGGGCCCAGCGGCAGTAGTTGGCTGCGGCTGTTGGCGTTGCTGACACCGGTGATCAGCGCGGTGAGACGGGCCGCACGTACCAGCCGCATCCCCAGACCCTCGCTGAGCATGTAGCCGCGGACCCGGGGGATCTCCACCGACACGGTGCGCCGGGTCAGCAATCCCCGCTCGCTCACCATCAGGTCGCCCCGCTTGACGAGCCGAAAACGCCAGTTCAGGAAGACCGCGCCGATCACGGCACCGATGGCCAGCAGGGCGAGCAACGCCAGAATGACCAGGACGAACTGTCCGGGCGTGAAGCCGGTCGGATCCACGTCGATCCAGGAGAACCAGGATCGCGGGAGTTCATCGACGAATTGGGAAAGGAAAGCCAGCCCGGCCAGTGGGATGGCCAGATAGCTGCCCACGAGTGGGGCGTAGAGCAGCCAGGACAGCCTCGAGCGCGAGTATTCGACCTCCTCGAGCGGCTCGTCGAGCAGAGGCGTACCAGCCTCGCCCGTGTGCCCCTCACTCTGGTGGTTTCCGTCAATACCGCCAGCTGGCCGGAGGCCGACTTCGGTCGTACGAGATCCGTCGCCGTCGTCACCAGTTCCCCTTCTGACCGCCGATGCCGCTGGGCGTCGACGGGCCCGGAGGAGCTCTCCTCGCAAGATCGCGGCGATCTCGGTCGGCAGACCGTCGATCACCGCCTCTTCCTCGCCCGTTCCCGCGGCGGCGGCCTCGATCTTCAGCCGCGCCAACCCGAAAACCCGGTGCAGCGGGCCGACCTGGCTGTCGATGGCGCGGATCCGATCCACCGGGATGGTGCGGACCCGGCGGGAGAAGATGCCCTGCGCGATGATGAGTTGTCGGTTGGCGACCTGATAGGTGAACCGGTACCAGCTCAGCGCGGCCAGGCCGACGATCGCGGCGACCGCGGCCAGGAGGACGCCGACGACCCCGAAGGAGCGCAACCCCCCGCTGAAACCGAGCCAAGCGAAGGCAGCGATCAGCCCGGGAATGGCCTCTCGCAGTCCCCGGATGGTCAGCGCATGGATCGCAATGACCTTGGCCGACGTACGTTGCGGCTTGGGATCCGGCGCGAAACCCGCCTCGGGCGGCACCTCTCCACCCGACTCAGGGTCGCCCTCAGTCGAATGATTCGACTCAGGGACGCCCTGATTCGACGCGGAGCCGCGGTTCATTCCGGCTAACGCGATCGGCGGTGGCTCAGGTTGCATCGTGGTCAGGTTGCATCGTCGTCATAGAGGTTCGCCCGCTTGGACAGGTCGTCAGCGACCTGGGCCGCGGTGTAGGCGTCCAGCTGTTGGATCTCGACACTGCCCTGCGCCGAGGCGGTACGCACCGAGACACTGGCCAGCCCGAACATCCGCTGCAACGGCCCGCGGGTCACGTCCACCGTTTGGATCCGGCTGATCGGCACCAGGACCCAGGTTCGCGACAACCAGCCGGTGAGGGTGTAGACGCCGTCGGTGGTGACCTCCCACCGGTGCACGGCGTACTTGTACCGCGGCAGTACGACTACCTCGAGGAGGAAGAAGCCGGCCAATGCCCACGGCAGGATGTCGGTGACCACGACCAGCCAGCGCGGTGCGCCGTCCGGGACGAAGACCGATGCGGCCATGGCCGGAACCAGCAGGAACAGCGCGCCGATGATCTCCTGCACCGTCCACAACCCGATGGCCGACGGGGCAACTCGCCACTGCGGCTGACGGGGCGTGGTCGAACGAGAGATGTTGCCAGCGGACAAGTTCGCTTCATTCCCTGGTACGCGAGGGTCCTGCATCGAACTCGGGACCGGGGTCTGCGCGGAAGTCATTCGCCGTCTCGCGCCGGTCGAGCCGTCTGGCCGCCGTATCCGCCGAAGAACTGTGCTGCAGCCATCCGGACTGACATCGACCAGGTGGGGTACGCGTGCACACTCTGCGCGATCCGGCCCACCAGAACACCGGCCCGCATGGCCAGCGTCCCCTGCGTGATCAGCTCGCCGGCGACCGGACCAACCGCTGACATTCCGACCAACTTGACCAGGAGCTTGCTACGCAGCACCTTCGGGGGTGTTGCGATCAGCTTGACGAATCCCTCGGTACGGCCGGCGCAGCGGGCACGGTCGGAATCGGTGTCGGCGACATACCCAACCTGCGCGGAATTCCCGTACGCCGCATAGGCTTGCGCCTCGGTCAGGCCGACATGGGCGACCTCGGGATCGGTGAAGGTGACCCGCGGGATGGCACTTGGGTCCCATTCCCGGCGCCCTCCGAGCAGGCCGGGGCGGTTATGCGCGGCGAAGGCGTTGTGCGCGGCCAATCGCCCTTGGTCGTAGGCAACGTGGGTCATCTGCAGCGGCGAGGCGCAATCACCGGCGGCGAAGATTCCTTCGGTTGTGGTGGACAGATGCTCGTCGACCTTGACGATGCCGGCCTCCCCGAGTTCGACGCCGACGGCGTCGAGCCCGAGATCACGGGTCTGCGGTGTTCGTCCTACCGCGATCAACAGGTGCGAGCCGGCCAGTGCGCTTCCATCGTTGAGCACCACGACTGGTCCGGTGTCAACCCGCGCGACCTTGCGTCCCAGGATAAGTCGGACTCCGCTGGCCTCCAGCGCGTGGGTGATGACGTTGCTGGCCTCAGGCTCCTCGTCGGCCAGAACTCGAGGCATGGTGTCGATCAAGGTGACCGTGCTGCCCAGTCGGGCAAAGGCTTGAGCGAGTTCGCACCCAGTGCCACCAGCGCCCAACACCAGCAGTCTCGGCGGCAACTCGGTCAGCTCGAAAAGTGTCTCGTTTGTCAGATAGTCGACGTCGGTGAGACCGGGAAACTGCGGAATCTTCGGCTGGGCACCGGTGGCCAAGATGATGCGTTCGGCTTGAACGGTGCTGTTGCCAACGCTTACCCCTCCACCGCCGAGCAACTGTGCCCTACCCGGCCAGAGGTCGATGCCCTGGCGCCGCAACCGGTCCGGTGATTCGTCCTGCGCGACGGCGGAAACAACCGCACGGACCCGGGCCATCACGGCAGGGAAGTCGACCTCGACGACCGATCGGAATCCGTACGACGTGCCGTTTCGAGCCTCGCGGACACGTCGTGCACTTTCGATCAGGGTCTTGCTCGGAACGCACCCGGAGTAGGTGCACTCACCACCGGGCTTGTCCATCTCGACGAGGGCGACCGACTTGCCGATCGCACGGGCCCCGGCGGCTGCTCCCAGGCCCGCCGCGCCGGCGCCGAGCACTACCAGGTCGTAGCTCGTCATGGCGTCCATCCTGACACCAGCCGCCAAACACCGGCCGTTGACCGGGCTCGGGCAATACGTGTGAGGATTCCGGCATGCCCGCCCAAGAGCGTCCGGATCAGCCCGCCTCCGTGCTCCCGTCCGACGCTGTCATCCTCGACGTCCGCGAACCAGACGAATGGGCGGCCGGGCACATCGAAACGGCGGTACACATCCCGATCGGTGCGGTGACCCGCCGAATGGGCGACATCCCGCAGGGCGATCCGTTGTACGTCATCTGCCGCAGCGGCAGCCGATCCGCGCGGGTGGCCGGTTTCCTGCGCGCGCAAGGCATCGGGGCGGTCAACGTGGCGGACGGGATGAAGGGCTGGGCATCGGCCGGCAAGCCGATGACCAGCGACACCGGCCGCAACCCCCAGGTCATCTAGCCGGGCTCTGGGCCGGTTGGGTAGCGAACCGCCCTTCAGGCCCTTCCATCTAGTCGGACTCAGAAGTCGAACAGTTCCTCGAGCATGCTCGAGCGCTTC
>JACCQS010000415.1 GCA_013814015.1 Geodermatophilaceae bacterium
GCTGTGAGTCAGTCATGACGAGGCGCGAGGCGGAGACGGAGCACTGGATGCCTGCGGGAATCATCGCAGTCCTGCGGGCGGACGATGAGATCGACTACCGCCCAGTTGTCGATGCCCTGGTCGCGGGTGGAGTTCGCACCATCGAGCTGACCCTGACCTCACCGAACGTGTGCGACGAAGTTCCGCGCATCCGTGAGCACCTCGACGGGACCGGCGTGGCGATTGGCGTGGGAACGGTGACGTGTGGTGAGGAGGCAGATCGCGCCATCGACGCCGGGGCCCAGTTTGTCGTCACGCCAGCATGCCTCCCCGATGTCGTCGCGCGTGTGGTCGATCGCGGCGTGCCGATCGTGCCGGGTGCCTTCACACCGACCGAGGCGATGAGTCAATGGCGGGCGGGAGCCACGGCCATCAAGATCTTTCCTGCGGCCACCCTCGGCCCGTCGTTCGTCGGCCATCTGCACGGCCCTTTCCCGACCATGCCGATCGTGCCGTCCGGCGGTCTGGGTACCGATGACGTGCGCTCGTGGCTGGACGCGGGCGCGATCGCCGTGAGCCTGGGTGGCGTGCTCGTCGGAGATGCCCTTCGAGGGGGAGACCTGGGTGCTCTCACCGCTCGCGCGCGACGGGCGGTGTCGGCCATGGGGCCGGAGGGCGATCGACAGTGAGCGCCGAGCACGAGGGGCGTGTCGCGTTGGTCACCGGCGCGTCGCGAGGCATCGGCCGCGCGACGGCCGAGGTGTTGTCGCGTCGCGGCGCGAGTGTCGTGGTCCATGGTCACGACCTCGACGAGGCGGCCGAGGTCGCTGAGGCCATTCGTGCGGACGGCGGTCGAGCTCACGCGGTGGCCGGTCCCATCGATGTGCCGGAAACGTCTGAGCGGGCGGTGGCGGCAGCAGTCGAGCACTTCGGTCGCCTCGACACATTGGTGACCTCAGCGGGGGTGCAGCGGTACGGCGACGTGCTCGAGACGTCGCTCTCCACCTGGAATGAGGTGTTCGGCATCAACGTCACCGGGGTCTTCCTGGCGGCCCGGGCCGCCTTGCCCTCGCTGCGGTCGGCCGGGTCGGGTTCAGTCGTGCTGATCGCGTCCGTGCAGGGCACGGCCACCCAGGGCCGCGTCGCCGCGTACACCGCCACGAAGGGGGCGCTTCATGCGTTCGCCCGCTCGATGGCAGTTGACGAGGCTGCGCACGGAGTCAGGGTCAACAGTGTCAGTCCTGGATCGGTCGACACGCCCATGCTTCGCGCGGCCGCAGACCTGTTCGCCTCCGAGAGCCAGATGCACGCCGAGGACCTCCTGGCCACGTGGGGCAGAGCGCACCCGCTCGGTCGAGTGGCCCGTCCGGTGGAGGTCGGCGAGGTGGTCGCCTTCCTGGCCGGTCCGAGGGCCGGTTTCGTCACCGGAACCGGTGTTCGTGTCGACGGCGGACTGGTGGCCCGGCTGGCCGTAGCTCTCCCGGAGTCGTCCGCAGATCCGAATTGTCCCTGAATCCAAGAAGGTCGATCATGCCCATCCATCTGAGCGAGCTGTTGTCGCCCCGCCCTGATGCCCTGTGGCATCTCGTCAAGCAGTGCGGGGTCACCGATGTCGTTGCCCTGCTCCAGGGTGGTGAGCAGGATCAGCGGATGTTTCAGTCCGTGGGGGCCGAGGGATACACAGCCCCCCTGACCAGCGATCCGCCATGGAGCAAGGCAGCGATACAGCGCGATGTTGAAGCCTTCGCGGCGGACGGGCTCACGGTCGTGGCGATCGAGGACACGGCCCCGATGGACCGTGTCCGTCTTGGTCACGCGGGCCGGGACGAAGACATCGATCGGATCATCACGCAGATCGAAGCGATGGGAGATCTGGGAATTCCTGTCCTCTGCTACAACTGGATGCCGCTGACGAGCTGGGGTCGGACCGAGGTCGATCGGCGCGCCCGTGGTGGTGCGCGGGTCACCGCATTCCGCGCGACCGATTTGGACGCTCTACCGCCGCTCGCAGCCGATGGAGAACTGGTTGCCGAACAGTTGTGGGACTCCCTCGCCTACTTCCTGGACGCGGTTGTGCCGGTGGCGGAGAATGCTGGCGTGCGAATGTCCATGCACCCGGACGATCCACCGCGTGCGATGCACCGCAACGTTCCGAGGATCATGGGAACACCGGACGCCTTTCGTCGGATGCTGTCGATGCAGCCGTCACCGTCCAATGCCATCACTTTCTGCCAAGGCAACTTCGCACTGATGGGCCACGACCTGCCTGAGCTGATCCGTGAATTCGGTGAGCAGATCGCATTCGTCCACTTTCGAGACGTCCGGGGCGTGGTGGACGATTTCGAGGAGACTTTCCACGACGAGGGGCAGACTGATATGGCTGCATGCATGCGCGCCTACGCCGAGATCGGGTTCGATGGTCCGATGCGGCCCGACCATGTGCCAACCATGCACGGAGAGGGCAACGAGCATCCGGCCTACGGGACGCTCGGCCGCCTCTTCGCTCTCGGTTACATCCGCGGGCTGGAGCACGCGACGCGAGGGATGGGCTGAAGGCAGCGACACGAAGGACCGGCCGATATAATCGTTGCCTGGTTCAGGCCTAGACCTCCCCTAAACGTACTCTAACACTTGTGCGATGCTGAGTCGATGGCAGGCGACATGCGCACTGGGCGGGGTATCCCCATGACGCAGCGGGCTGGCCTCAACGCAGAGGTGGACGAG
>JACCQS010000436.1 GCA_013814015.1 Geodermatophilaceae bacterium
CGACGACGTCTTGGCCAATGTCCGGACGGCAGTCCTGATCGGCCAGGCTCGCACTCCGCACGAGGATGTGGAGTTCGCCGCCCTGCTGCTGGAGGAGATGGCCGTCCGGGCGCTGTCCCCCGGCACCAATGACCCGTATACCGCGATAAACGCCTTGGACGACCTGTCAGCCGGGTTAGTCAGGCTCGCCGGCCGCCGCAAGCCCAGCCCTTACCGGTATGACCAGCAGGGCCGGCTGCGGGTCGTGGCACCCCGGATCGTGCTTATGGATCTCGTGGACCACGTCGTCGACGCCATGCGCGTGTACGCGACAGGCCACCCCATGGTGCTGCACCGGACCCTCGAGCTGGTGGAGCAGGTCGGCGCCGCAAGTGGGCAGCCTTCGGAGCGTTCACGGATGGACACGCAGGTTCAGCGGCTGGTCGAGGCCGTTGGGCTCAGCTCTCCCCAGGGTTGCGACGCCGAGGACCTGAATCGGCACGCCGCCCGGGTGCGCCGCTCTCTCGCCGATCATTGAGCCGTTCGGTCCCGCGTCATCACCAGGCAGCCGGCGCGTAGTCCTTGAGAAAACATCCGTAGAGGTCGTGACCGGTCTCTCCCTGGACGATCGGGTCGTACACCCGGGCCGCGCCGTCGACGAGGTCCAAGGGGGCATGGAAGCCCTCGTCGGCAAGGCGCTGCTTCGTCGGATGCGGTCGCTCATCGGTGATCCAGCCGGTGTCGACGGCGGTCATCAGGATCCGGTCAGTGCTCAACATCTCCTGCGCACTGGTCCGGGTCAGCATGTTCAACGCGGCCTTGGCCATGTTGGTGTGCGGATGTCCGGGGCCTTTGTACGCGCGGGCGAACTGACCCTCCATCGCCGAGACGTTCACGACGTACTTGCGCCGCGCCGAAGCGGCGGCCATGGCCGGGCGCAGCGCACTTATCAGGATGAACGGCGCCGTGGTGTTACAGAGTTGCACTTCGAGTAACTCCAACGGATCGACCTCGCCGATCCGCTGGGTCCAGCTGTTGACGGCGTGCAGATCCGGTACGAGTCCCCCGGCGTCGATCGCCATCTCGGCGGCAATCCGAGCCGGCGAGGCCGATCCGGACGTCAGCGCGAGCGCCGTCACAGCGTGGGCGGTCGGATGCTTGGTCACCGAACCGACCAGTGCCGCTGGGTGGGCGTCGCTGGTGTGGTCGAATGTGAGCAGTTCCGGGAGTTGCCCGGCCGGCAGCGGCGCGGACTCAGCATCGACAAGAGGACCGTACGAGCCGGGTGAGCGTCGTACGGTCTGGGCTGCGTTATTGATCAGGATGTCCAAAGGTCCCTGTGCGGCAACGGATTCCGCGAGCGATACGACCTGGGCCGGATCGCGGAGATCGATGCCGACGATCCGCAGTCTGTGCAACCAGGTGCCGCTGTCAGGCATCCCGGCGAACCGGCGAACGGCATCGCGCGGAAAACGAGTGGTGATCGTGGTGTGCGCCCCGTCGCGCAGCAGCCGCAGGGCGATGTACATGCCGATCTTCGCCCGGCCGCCGGTCAGCAGGGCTCGGCGTCCGTTCAGGTCGGTCCGCGCGTTGCGGCGGGCCCGGTTCAGATGCGCGCAGGATGCGCAGAGTTGGTGGTAGAACGCGTCGACATCGACATACCGGTTCTTGCAGATGTAGCAGGCCCGCGACCGAAGCAGCGTCCCGGCACTGATTCCAGGAACGTTCGAGAGCAGCGGCAGGCCCTGGGTCTCGTCATCGATTCGGCCCGGAGCCGCGGTCGCGGTCGCCGCCGTGACCGCCTGATCGGCGGCGAGGACCGCCGCACGGCGCTGAGCCCGCCTGGTCTCTTTGACCGTCTTGAACAGTCGCGCGGTCGCCCGGCGAACAGCTACCGCATCGGGATGTTCCGGGTCGGTGCGGCTGAGCCCATCAACCTGACCCAACACCTTGAGGCACGCCTCGAGCGCGGCCGGATCGATGCTCGGCTGCTGAACCTGCGCATGACTGCTGCTCACTCGCAGCATCCAACAGCACGGGAGGCCATTCCGATGGCCCACAAGCGTTGGAGAACATGGCGGGAGGTCAGTAGCGTCTTGGCCGGACCCGCGGATCCGCACTGGGCGGCCGACCGCGAAGTGTCGACAACGCGACGCAGGATCCGTGGGCGTCATGAGGACGGTGCTGGACACCAGCGTCCTGCTCGGCACCGAACCGACTCCGATCGAGGGAGACCTCGCGATCAGTGTCGCTAGTTTGGCCGAGCTTCATTTCGGAGTCTTGGTGGCGCGGTCGGACCCGATTCGTGCTCGCGTCATGGACCTTCTCATCGCTGCCACTGCCGTTGCCCACGGCGCTCGCCTCTGCACCCGGAACTCAGCGATCTCGCGGGCCTCGAGGACTTGCTGGAGATCACAACGATCCAGTGATCCAGAGTTGGCTGGCCACGAGTGTCGCTGCGGCTTACAAGGTCGCGCGCCGGTCTCCGGAACCGACTGGTCGACCGAGGTCGCCGCTCAGGTAGTGCTGCAGGTTGGGAGCCACCGCAGCGATGATGTCCTCGTCGCTGGCCATAGCCAGCGCCGGGAGCGAGATCACGTACCTCGCCATGAGGAGCCCGGCCATCTGTGAGGCGACCAGCCCCGCGCGCAGCTTCGCCCGGTCAGGTGCCAATTCGGCGGCTATCCGCTGCAGCACGTTGCGGTCCAGGAACTCGCGCAGCATCTCCGCGCCTTTGTCACTGCTCGTCGCTGTCCGGATCACGGCCATCACCGGGGCTCGTGCGCCACCGTCCTGCCAGGCGGCGAAGACCGCCCGAAGGAGGCGCTCGCCGACTCCGTCGATTCCGCCCACCAGCACCCGGGCGAAGATGTCCCCGGGGTTGAAGGGCAACTCGAGGGCCGCGGCGAACAGCTTCTCCTTCGTGCCGAAGTAGTGATGCACCAAGGCGGGATCCACCCCAGCGGCGACGGCGATCCCGCGGATCGTGGCCCCGTCATACCCTCGGGTGGCGAACTCCTCGCGGGACGCTGCCAGGATCGCGGTACGGGTGTCGGGCCCACCCGGTCGAGGTCCCCGCGGTCGAGAAGTCAACCGCTGCGCCGCCGGAGCGTCAACGCGCCCAGCCCCAGAGCGACCACCGTGGCGCCAAAGACGATCGCCAGGTCACGAACAAGGGTGCCGGTGACCTCCGCCTGTGCGCCGATCTCCTTGAGGGCGTCGACCGCGTACGACATCGGCAGCACATTACTGATCGCTTCCAGCCAACCGGCCATCTGATCCCGAGCGATCAGTAGCCCACAGGTCAGAAACTGCGGCAACACGATGGCCGGCATGAACTGCACCGCCTGGAACTCAGACCGGGCGAATGCGCTGACGAACAGCCCCAGCGCCATGCCCAGTACGGCGTTGCCCACCGCGACTCCGACCACCCAACCCCAGGCACCCTGGGTGTCAAGACCGAGCAGTAGGTAAGCCGTCCCGGTGGCGACCGCCGCCTGGAGGGCCGCTGCCACTGCGAAGGCGATTCCGTAGCCGAGCAGGAGGTCGAGTTTGTGCATGGGCGTTGTGAGCAGCCGCTCCAGGGTGCCGGAGGTGCGCTCGCGCAACATCGCCACGCTCGTGATCAGGAACATGATGATCAACGGAAAGACGCCGAGCAGCGGCAGGCCGACGCTGTCGAAGATCGCGTCATCGTCGAAGACGAACCGCAGCAGGACCATCAGCAGGCTCGGCACCACGATCAGCAGCGCGACCGTACGGTGATCATGCGAGAGTTGGGTGAGTACCCGCTTCGCCGTGGCCCAGGTGATCCGCCAGGACATCAGGCCACCTCCGCCCGCTGCTGGATCAGCGTCAGGAACATCTGATCGAGATCCTCGGTCCCTGCGGCGCGACGTAGGGCGTCCGGGGTGTCGTCCGCGACAACGTGCCCTTCGCGCAGCAGCAGGATCCGGTCGCACCGCCCGGCCTCGTCCATGACATGGCTGGACACCACAAGTGTCGTGCCGGCTGCGGCCAGGGACGCGAACATCGCCCACAACTCTTCGCGCAGCACAGGATCCAGCCCGACCGTCGGTTCGTCGAGGATCAACAGCTCCGGGTCGCCGAGTAGCGCACAAGCCAAGGACGCCCGGGCCCGCTGCCCACCGGACAGGGTCGCCACCAGTTGCGTTGCCTGCTCTTTGAGTCCGACGTCGGCGATGGCCTGCTCGGCGGACGCGCTGCCAGCCCCGAGCACCGCAGCGAAGTATCGGGTGTTCTCCAAGACCGTCAGATCCGCGTACACCGAAGGAGATTGGGTCACGTAACCGACGCGGTGCCGAAGGCCGGGCGACCCGGCGATCTCACCGAGCACGTAAACCGCGCCGCTGGTCACGACCTGGACCCCGACCAGGCAGCGCATCAACGTGGTCTTGCCACCACCGCTCGGACCCAGCAGTCCGGTCACCGAACCCCGGCTCACCGAGGCAGTCAACCCATGCAGGACTTCCTTGCCTCCGCGCTTCACGACGAGGTCGCTGACCTCGACGGCTCCCTTCATCGGACCCTTCTTTCATCAGTTGTTGAATTAGAATTCAACGATAGATGAAATACCAGGGTGGACGCAAGTGTGAAGCCGGGTCCGAGCAAGGTGGCACCCTCAGCTGACCCGGTGGTTCAGCAGAAGCCAGGAATCCCCCGCCAGGCGATGTCGGCTACCGGTGCGTCCTCGCGTACGACACTGCCTTCGATCAACCCGTACGGCCGATCCGCTGCGGAATAGACGACTCCGGGGTTGTCCACCCCGAACGGCGCGAGATCGGAGCGGAAATGATGCTTGTTCGGCATCGAGAGCCGGATCTCGGCCACTGCCGGGTGCGCCTCGAGCACGGCATGACCCATGGCATACAGGGTCTGCTGCAGCGCGCTGCTGTAACCGACAGCGAAGGTCTCCAAGAGGGTCGCCCGGATGCTGGGAAAGGCAGCCGCGTAGTCGGCGTCGCGCTCCTTCGTCGAGGCACTGTCCACACTATCTGCGGCGTAACGCCAGCGGGCCGTCACTGCGGTAGCCAGGATCCGGTCATCGGTCTCGGCCAGCGTCGTGTATCGATCTCGGGGGAACCCGGCGAACCCCGACTCCGTCGTCTTGAGGACCACGAGCCCGGTCAGGCCGGATACGACGTGGGAGTTGTCGCCGTCCACCGTGACGACCGTCGTTCGTATTTCTTCGCCGGTTCGCGAGAAGGCATGGTCGTGCGGTGCCCCGTCGACCGTGATCGGCGTCCAGGGGTACTCCTCGATCTCCACCCGGGCACCAGTCAGCCAGTCATAGGAATCGGCGAAGTGCCGGGCCAGCCGCAGCCCGAAATCCTCGATCTCACCGATTCCGTCACGAGCGAAGGCGTAGACGGTGTTCTTCTGGGTGTCGGTGGCCAGGACATGCCCGTTGTCGCCGTCGAGGTGCACCGCGGAGAAGTCCCCTCGCAGT
>JACCQS010000462.1 GCA_013814015.1 Geodermatophilaceae bacterium
GGATGTTTCACGCCGCCGTCGGCCCAGACGTACTTCCCGGCCGCACGTGCAGCCGCCGAACACTCCAGGACCGCCGAGAACTGCGGCCGCCCAACGCCGGTCATCATCCGGGTGGTGCACATCGCACCAGGACCGACGCCAACCTTGACCACATCTGCGCCTGCCTCGATCAGGGCCCGGGTGCCATCGGCGGAGACCACGTTGCCGGCGACCAGCGGCTGGTCCGGGCCGACAGCCGCGCGGACCGAACGGAGCGCGTCGATCATCTTCTGCTGGAAACCATGGGCGGTGTCCACCACGAGTACGTCGACGCCGCTGGCCAGCAACGTCGTCGCTCGGCCGGCCACGTCGCCGTTTACCCCGATTGCCGCAGCGGTCAGCAGTCGGCCGCCGCCATCGACGGCAGGTTGGTAGAGCCCGGCCCGTACCGCACCCTTCCGCGTCGTTACCCCGACCAGCCGCTCCCCGGCGACGACCGGGGCGATCCGAACCCTCTCGTCGGTGAGCAGATCGAAGATCTTCGCCGGATCGGTCCCATCCTCGACGGTGATCATGTGCGGACTCATCGCCGCTCCGACCTGGGCGAAGCGGTCCCAGCCGGCGCAGTCGCGTTCGGTCAGTAAGCCGACCGGCCGCTCGCCCTCGACGACCACTGCGCCTCCGTGGGAACGCTTGTGCAGCAACGACAATGCTTCGCCAATGGTGGTCTCGGGCGTGAGAACGATCGGGGTGTCGTAGAGGAGGTGGCGGTTCTTGAGCCAGGCCACCACATTCGCGACGACCGAGGTCGGGATGTCCTGCGGCAACACCGCCAACCCTCCGCGCCGGCCGATCGTCTCGGCCATCCGCCGGCCCGAGATCGCGGTCATGTTGGCCACCGCGATCGGGATGGTCGTACCCAGTTGGTCCGGGGTGGTCAGGTCCACGTCGAGCCGCGAGGACACCGCCGAATGCTGCGGGACCATGAAGACATCGTCGTAGGTCAGGTCATAGCCCGGCGGTGAGCTGAGGAACTGCATGTCGGTCATTGTCCCGGCCGGCTCATCGGAGCGCACGGATAGCCTCGTGGGGTGATCGATCTACGGGTGCTTCGGGACGAGCCCGACCTTGTCCGGGACAGCCTCGCCGCCCGCGGCATGCCCCCGGCTCTTGCCGACGAACTCCTGGCCGCGGACGCCGCTCGTCGTGCCGCCGTGACCAGCGCCGATCGACTGCGCTCCGAACAGAAGACCGCATCGAAAGAGATCGGCGCTGCGTCCAAGGAGGAACGCCCGGCCATGCTCGCCGCCGCGCAGGAACTGGCGGCCCAGGTCAAGGCCCTCGAGGAAGAGGAGCGCATCGCTGATGCGGCCGTGCGTACCGCCCACCTCGCCGTACCCAACTTGGTCGCAGACGGCGTACCTCCCGGTGGCGAGGACGACAGCCTGGTCCTCGAGACCGTCGGCGAGCTTCCGTCGTACGACTTCGAGCCTCGCGACCACGTCGCGATCGGTACCGGGCTACGCGCAATCGACATGGAGCGCGGAGCCAAGGTCTCCGGCGCCCGGTTCTACTTCCTGACCGGTGTGGGCGCCGAGCTCGAGTTCGCCCTGGCCAACCTGGCGATGGCCCAGGCCCGGGACTCTGGCTTTACCCCGATGATCGCGCCATCACTCGTGCGCCCAGAAGCCATGGAGGGCACCGGCTTTCTCGGTGCGCACGCCGACGAGGTCTATCGTCTGGCGGCCGATGACCTGTATCTGGTCGGGACCTCCGAGGTGGCGTTGGCCGCCTATCACGCCGACGAGATCCTCGACCTCGCCGCCGGGCCGATCCGCTACGCCGGCTGGTCCTCGTGTTTTCGCCGGGAGGCCGGCTCGTACGGAAAGGACACCCGCGGACTGGTACGGGTGCACTGGTTCGACAAGGTCGAGATGTTCTCCTTCTGCACGCCCGATCAAACCGCTGCCGAACACCGGCGGCTGCTCGGTTGGGAGAAACAGTTCCTTGCCGCACTGGAACTGCCGTACCAGGTCGTCGACATCGCGGCCGGGGACCTGGGCAGTAGCGCAGTTCGCAAGTACGACTGCGAGGCCTGGTTTCCGTCGCAATCGGCGTACCGGGAGCTGACCTCGACCTCGAACTGCACCACGTTCCAGGCCCGACGGCTCAATATCCGCTATCGCGACGAGGGCGGCCGCCCACAGGTCGCGGCCACTCTGAACGGCACGCTCTGCGCGATCGCGAGGACCATCGCCTGCCTGCTCGAGGTGCATCAGCAGGCCGACGGATCGGTTCGCGTGCCGCCGGCGTTGCGCCCGTATCTCGGTGGCCGGGAAATCCTGGAACCCGTTGGCTAGCCCGCCCTGCCCGCTCCGCCAGCCACGTCGTTTCCGTGGTGATCTTGACCCTTTTGCGGTTTCTGGGCGCATCTCTCGGCGTGTCGCCACCACACGGTCAAGATCACCGTGCTGACCGACACGTCCTGGCGGCCGGAGCTGGTCGCCACCGACCTCGACGGCACCTTCCTGGACTCGTCGGCGCAGGTCAGCACGCGGAATGCGGCCGCCCTGGCCCGGCTACGGGACGAGGGCATTCCGGTCGTCGGCGTGACCGGACGCGCGCCTCGGTTGCTCTACACGGTCGAGGAGTACTTCGGCGGCCAGGGGATCATGGTGCTTGCTCAAGGTGCCTTCGTCGGCGACCTGGCCACTGGCGAGGTGCTGCGGCAGGAGACCATGCCCAGCGCGCTGGCCCTCGACATCACCGCCCAGATCGAGGCAGTGACCGGGCCGCTGCTCTACGCCGGCGAGTACCCGGTCGGCGGCAAGCACGTGCTCTATGTGGAACCCGGCTTCGCCTGGCCGTACAACGAGGGCTTGCAAGTAGTGGTCCGCGCCGACCTGCCCAGCGACGGGCTGGCGCTGAAGTTCTACCTGTGCTCGCCTGTGCACGAACAGGATTCGCTGCTTGAAATGGCGCGGGCGATCGTGCCACCGACCGTCGCCGAACTCACCCACGCCGGCCTCGGGTTCATCGAACTGCTGCCGGCCGGGGTCACCAAGGCGACCGGTCTGGCTGTGGCGCTGGAGCGGTACGGGGTGCACCGCAGTGACGTCCTGGTTTTCGGCGACATGCCCAACGACCTGCCGATGTTCGGCTGGGCCGGCCGCGCGGTCGCCGTGGCCAACGCGCATCCCGACGTACTGGCCGTGGCCGACGACCTCACCGGGACAAATGACCAGGATGGGTTCGCCGACTACCTGGACCGGCTGCTCTGGTCGGACAGCCCGTCGACAGCTAGTCGGGCGCCCCGAATCTGACCGGC
>JACCQS010000468.1 GCA_013814015.1 Geodermatophilaceae bacterium
GCACCGATCCGCTCGGCGATCGTGGCCAGCAGTTCCGGTGCAACCTCGGAGTCGGTGGTGATGGCCATCAGCGCCTCACCACCGGCATCAGCTCGGCTGACCTGAGCGCCGGCGATGTTGATCTCAGCATTCCCCAGCAGGGCGCCCATCGTTCCGACCACCCCGGGACGGTCGTGATAGCGGAAGAACAGTAGGTAACCCTCGGGACGAAGGTCGACCTCGAAGCCGACCACCTCGGTGAGCTTCTCCACCAGCCGAGGCCCGGTGACCGTCCCCGACACCGAGATCTCCCGACCGTCGGCCATGACACCACGCAGGGTGGTGACGTTGCGGTGATCCTCGCTGATCGGATCGGTGACCAGGTCCACCTCCAGGCCACGGTCCCTGGCCAACAGCGGGGCGTTGACGAAGGTGACCTGTTCCTCGACCACATCGGTGAAAATGCCCTTGAGCGCGGCCAGCTGCAAAACGCTCACGTCATGCTCGACGATGTCCCCGCGGACCTCGACGGACAGCCGCAAGGCGATACCACCGGCGATGGCGGTGAAGATCCGGCCGAGCTTCTCGGCCAGGGACAGTCCGGGTCGTACTTCCTCGGCGACGACTCCGCCGGCCTGCACATTGACCGCATCCGGAACGAAGTCACCCTGCAGGGCCAGTCGTACTGACTTCGCAACGGCGACTCCCGCCTTGTCCTGTGCCTCCGCGGTGGAGGCTCCCAGGTGCGGGGTGGCAACCACATTGGGAAGGGTGAACAGCGGGCTGTCGGTACAGGGTTCGGAGTCGTAGACATCGATCCCCGCCCCGCCGAGGTGACCGGACTGCAGCGAGTCCACCAGGGCCTGCTCGTCGACCAGGCCGCCGCGAGCCGCATTCACCAGGATCGTGCCGGGCCTGGTGGCCGCGAGTTCTTTGGCTCCGATCAGCCCCACCGTTTCCGGCGTCTTGGGCAAGTGGATGGAGATGAAGTCGCTTTCGCGAAGCAGCTCCTCCAGTGAGACCAGATGCACGCCCAGCTGGGTCGCGCGGCCGGGTTGAATGTATGGGTCATAGGCGATGACCCGGGCCTCGAATGCCTTCATCCGCGCCGCGAAGAGAAGTCCGATCCGGCCCAAGCCGATGACACCAACGGTCTTGTCGGCGATCTCGACGCCGTTGAAGGAGGATCGCCTCCAGCTGCCGGCCCGCAGCGAGGCGTCGGCGGCCGGGATCTGGCGTGCCGTTGCCAGCAGCAGCGCGACCGCATGCTCTGCGGCCGACCAGATGTTGGACAGCGGTGCGTTGACCACCAGGACGCCGCGAGCGGTCGCCGCGGCCACATCCACGTTGTCCAGCCCGATGCCGGCGCGCGCGACCACCCGCAGGCGTGGGGCGGCTGCCAGAGCTTGCGCGTCGATCGTGGTGGCGCTGCGCACCATGACACCGGACACGTCCCGCAGAGCATCCAGCAGGGCCGGCCGATCGGTTCCGTCAACGTGGCGCAACTCGAAGTCCGGCTCCAACAATTCCGCGACCCGCGGCGCTAGTCTGTCGGCGATCAGGATGATGGGGCGGGTGGCGGACACGGCATCAGCCTAGAAGAACTTCGCATGTGCCCTGCGCCACACGAGCCCAGGGCTTGACCTGGACATTCCACTGCCCAACACTTCGCAACACACTTTCGAGGGAAGGTTCCCGATGACCCAGCCAGGCGCCCCGGACCCCGATTCTCAACCGCCGTACGGCCAGCCACACCAGCAACCGACCGGCAACTATCCGGATGCCGGGTCAGCCGGCTACGGCCAGCAGGCTCAGCCCGGATATGGGCAGCAGCCCCAGCCCGGGTACGGCCAGCAGGGCAGCTATCCATCAGCGCCGCCGGCCGGATACGGAGCAGCACCGACCCAGAACCGGCCTGGGATGGTCACCGCTGCCGCGGTCCTGGCCTTCGTCTCCGGTGGTCTGGGCCTGATCGGGAACTTGCTCGCATTCAGTGTGATCGGCAGCCTCGGTGTTCCAGGTGTCCTGGTCATCTTCGTCATCATCGGACTGGTGCTCTCCGCTGGCCTCATCTACGGCGGCATCCAGGCGATGCAGGGCAAGAACTTCGTCATCCTGCTCGCGGTGGCCGCGGCATCGGTGGTGCTCAACCTGATCTCGATGCTGCTCTATTTCCAGGCAACCGCGCTGCTGAGCTTCATCATCCCGATTCTCATCATCGTGTTCCTGATGAACCCGCAGTCAAAGGCATGGATCACCGCGCGCGGTGGCAAGACCTTCGGCTGATCACAGGATTTCAGGGGCGGATCGCATGGGCACGTACGGCAACGACCCTCAACAACCCGGGTATGGCCAACCGCAGCCGGCGTACGGCCAACAGCCTGGGTACCCACAGCAGTACGGCTATGGCGGCGGCCAGCCGCCCAAACGGCCCGGGGCGGTCACCACAGCCGCGGTGCTCGGCTTCATCCTCGGTGCGCTTGCGACGGTGGGGGCGATCTTCCTGTTCGCCGGCGTGGGCTCCCTGACCGGTGTGGATGACGCTGGGACTGGGCTGGCCAGTGCCCTTTCCGGCGTTCTCATCGTCATAGCGTTGGTCGTACTGGTCATCGCCGTGATCATGATCTGGGGGTCGGTCCTGGCCGTCACTGGGCGCAGTCGGGTGCTGCTGATCGTCGCGGCCTCGGTGTTGACCGCGCTCGGGGTGATCGGCCTGCTCGGCAGCCTGGGCGATACCCAGACCGACGCTGGGGGAATCATTTCTCAGCTGATCGGACTCGTGATCGCGATCCTGATCATCGTGCTGCTGAGTCTTGGGCCGGCGGCGCAGTACTTCGCATCACACAGGGCGCGGCGCGGCCGCTGATCCGTCGATCCGGCTGATCAGAGCTGCGCTCAGTTGCGCGCGGCGCTGCCCTGGTAGTCGTCTTCGGTGTTGACCCAGCTCATCAACCCGCGCAGCTCCCGTCCGGTGGACTCGATCGGATGTTCCTCAGCCGCAGCGCGTTTGGCCTTGAAGTCCGGTGCCCCGGCGTCCTGGTCGGCGATGAAGTCCTTGGCCCATGAACCATCTTTGATCCGGGCCAGGATCCCCTCCATGGTTTCGCGCACGTGAGAATCGATGACCTTCGGTCCGGACGTGTAGTCGCCGTACTCAGCCGTGTCCGAGACCGACCAGCGCTGCTTGGCGATTCCGCCCTCATACATCAGGTCGACGATCAGCTTGAGCTCGTGCAAGCACTCGAAGTAGGCGATCTCGGGCTGATAGCCCGCGCTCGTCAACGTCTCGTACCCCGCCACGACCAGGGCCGACAACCCTCCACAGAGGACTGCCTGCTCACCGAAGAGATCTGTCTCGGTCTCCTCGGTGAACGTGGTCTTGATGACTCCGGCGCGAGTCCCACCGATGCCCTTGGCATAGGACAGGGCCAGGGAAAGCGCGCCTCCAGACGGGTCCTGCTCGACTGCGACCAGGCAAGGAACTCCCTTGCCGTCCGAGAACTCCCGGCGTACGAGGTGCCCGGGTCCCTTCGGCGCGATCATGGCGACGTCCACATTGGACGGTGGCGTGATGTAGCCGAACCGAATATTGAAGCCATGCGCGAACAACAGCGCGTCGCCGTCTTGCAGGTTGGGCTCCACCGACTCCGCATAGAGCTTTCGTTGGACGTGGTCTGGCGCCAGAATCATGATCACGTCAGCTTCCGCCGCGGCCTCGGCCGGCGGAACGACCCGTAGCCCCTCCGCCTCTGCCTTGGCGCGACTCTTCGAGCCCTCGGGTAGGCCGACGCGTACGTCGACGCCGGAGTCCTGCAACGACAGAGCATGCGCGTGCCCCTGGCTGCCATAGCCCAGGACAGCAACGACCCGTCCTTGGATCACGGTTAGATCGGCATCGTCGTCGTAGAAGATCTCGGCAGCCATGGAAGGCAGATGTCCTTTCGAGAGAGAAGGTGCGGGTCGGTTTTCAGCGGAGGTCAGGAGGCGCGGTCCACGGCACGCAATGATCCGGCTCCGGCGATGGAACGCGGACCGCGGGCCATCGCCACGACCCCGGACTGCGCCATCTCCTTGATCCCCAAGGGCGTCAGGACTTCTAGCAAAGCGTCGAGCTTGGCCGGCGTACCAGTGGCCTCGAGGGTGACGCTGTCGGCGTTGACGTCGACGATGCGGGCCCGGAAGAGGTCCGCGGTCTGCAGCACAACGGCCCGGTCGGCCTGTGGCGCCGCAACCTTTACCAGAAGCAACTCGCGCTGAACGGCTGCCGCGTCGTCGAGTTCGACGATCTTGATCACGTTGATCAGCTTGTTCAACTGCTTGGTGACCTGCTCGAGTGGCTGCGAGGCGACATCCACGACGATCGTCATGCGGGACAGATCCGCGTTCTCGGTGGGGCCCACCGCCAGTGAGTCGATGTTGAAGCCGCGCCGGCTGAACAACGCCGAAACCCGGGCCAGCACACCAGGCTTGTTCTCCACCAGGACCGACAAGGTATGCCTGCTCATGTCCACTGCTCCTAAACCTGGGACTCGTCGAAGACCGGGCGCACATCACGCGCGGCGAGGATCTCGTCGTTGCTGGTCCCGGCCGGAACCATGGGCCAGACCTGTGCGTCCTGGCCGACGCAGAAGTCGACGACGACCGGGGCATCGTTGACGGCCATCGCCTTCTCGATCGTCATGTCGACGTCAGCCTTTGTCTCGCACCGCAATCCCACACAGCCCAGCGCCTCCGCGAGGAGCACAAAATCCGGGATCCGGCGGGTTTGCGCGGTTTGTAGGGTGCCGAGGCCGGTGTTGGAGTAGCGGCCGTCGTAGAACAGGGTCTGCCATTGCCGGACCATGCCGAGGTTGCCGTTGTTGATGACGGCCACCTTGATCGGAATTCCTTCGATCGCGCAGGTGGCCAGTTCCTGATTGGTCATCTGGAAGCAACCATCGCCATCGATCGCCCAGACGGTCGCCTCCGGTCGGCCGACCTTGGCGCCCATGGCGGCTGGCACGGCGTACCCCATCGTTCCCAGGCCGCCGGAGTTCAACCAGGTGTATGGCTTCTCGTAGTTGATGAACTGCGCCGCCCACATCTGGTGCTGACCGACACCTGCCACGTATATCGCATCCGGGCCGGCGATCGCGCCCAGCCGCTCGATGACGTACTGCGGGGCCAGTTCACCGTCCTCTGGCCACTCGTAACCCAACGGATAGGTCTCGCGGTAGCCGTCGAGCTGTCGCCACCACGCGGTGAGGTCGGCCTTGCGGCCGGCCGCGTGGTCGGCTGCCAGTGCGTCGTACAGAGCGGAGATCGTCTCCTTGCAGTCCCCCACGATCGGTACGTCGGCGACGCGGTTCTTCGAGATCTCGGCCGGATCGATATCGGCGTGGATGACCTTGGCGCCAGGGGCGAAGGTGGACAACTTGCCGGTCACCCGGTCGTCGAACCGGGCGCCGAGGCAGATCAGGAGATCGCTGCGCTGCAATGCCGTCACCGCCGCGACGTTGCCGTGCATGCCGGGCATCTTGAGGTTCTGCGGGTGGCTGTCCGGGAACGCACCTCGGGCCATCAGTGTGGTGACGACTGGGGCGCCGGTGAGTTCGGCCAGCTTCGCCAACTCCTGCGTCGCGTGGGCCTTGAGGACGCCTCCGCCGACGTAGAGAACGGGGCGCTTGGCCTGGGTGATGACCGTTGCAGCCTCGCGCACCTGCTTGCCGTGTGGTCGCAGATTCGGGCGGTAGCCCGGGAGGTCGACCCTGGCGGGCCAGCTGAACGTGGTCCGCGCTTGAAGCACGTCCTTCGGCACGTCGACCAGGACCGGACCGGGCCGGCCGGTTGCGGCGAGGTGGAAGGCCGCGGCGATCGTCGACGGAATGTCAGCCGCGTCGGTCACCAGGAAGTTGTGCTTGGTGATCGGCATCGTGATTCCGCAGATGTCGGCCTCCTGGAACGCGTCACTGCCGATCGACGCGCTGGGCACCTGACCGGTGATCGCCACGATCGGCACCGAGTCCATGTGCGCGTCGGCGATCGGCGTGACCAGATTGGTCGCGCCGGGGCCAGAGGTGGCCATGCAGACGCCGACCCTGCCGGTCGCCTGGGCGTACCCCTCCGCGGCGTGCCCGGCTCCCTGTTCATGGCGGACCAGGACGTGCCGCACGGCGGTGGAGTCGAACAGCGGATCGTAGAGCGGGAGGATCGCGCCACCCGGGATGCCGAACACGACATCGGCACCGACCGCCTCGAGGGA
>JACCQS010000497.1 GCA_013814015.1 Geodermatophilaceae bacterium
CCTGCTTGTCGATGATCGAGATCGCCTTCGCGGCTGCCTCGGCGCCGGACAAGCCGTCGCGGTACGGATAGGACATCGGCGCCCGGTAAACGTCCCCGGCGAACGGCCCGAACGAGTGCTTGTACGGCATCGACTTCGCGGTCAGCGCCATCGTCAGGTTCGTGCGCCCGTGGTAGGCGTGGTCGAAGGCCACGATCGAGGGCTTGCCGGTCGCGGCTCGGGCCACCTTGATCGCGTTCTCCACCGCTTCGGCCCCGGAGTTGAACAGGGCCGAGCGCTTCTCGTGCTCCCCCGGAGTGAGCCGGTTCAGCGCCTCGCAGACAGCGACGTACCCTTCGTACGGCGTGATCATGAG
This sequence comes from Geodermatophilaceae bacterium, assembly GCA_013814015.1. GTDB lineage: Bacteria > Actinomycetota > Actinomycetes > Mycobacteriales > Geodermatophilaceae > JACCQS01. Next base: position 356 of record JACCQS010000497.1, read on the forward strand.
CACGTGTGGGTGAACCGGCCGACCTATTCGCGGACCCGCTGGACCACGTGTGGCGCGGCGTTGCCGACGCTCACGACCGCTATGCCGGCGCCGAGATCGATCAACGAGTTTCCGTCGACGTCGCGCAGAACACCACCGCTGGCGTCGGTGATGAAGACCGGCAGCATCGTCCCGACCCCCGCCGAGACAGCCGCCGTGCGCCGGGCAATCAGCTCCCTCGAGCGTTGGACTTGATCATCGGAAAAGCGGGGTTTGAATGGCCGAATTCAGAAATCAACCCGCCCAATTCCGATGATCAACTCGACTGTGCTGCGTTGCCGGCGTAGTACTCCACCAGCGGGGTGGTCTGCTTGTTGTACACCTCGATGCGGTGCTCGATCACCGCTCGGTCGTTGTCATCGGCCCCCCGACCGCGGCCCATCAGGCGCTCGACCAGGACGTGGTCGTCCACCCTCAGATGAACAGCCACCTGAACCTCGACCCCCAGCTCGCTGGCCACCAGATACGCGGCTTCTGCCTGTTCCGCCGTACGCGGAAAGCCATCCAGGATGTAACCGCCGGTCCTGCTGGCCGCCAGGACGGGCTTGCGCAACATGTCCATGACGACCTGGTCGGGTACGAGGTCGCCGCGGTCCATGAAGTCCTTCACCCGCTGACCGAGAGGAGTCCCCTCGGCCACGTGCTTGCGCAACAGGTCACCGCTGGACAGGTGGGTGAGGCCGAAGAAGTTCGCCATCCGGGCGGATTGGGTTCCCTTGCCCGCACCGGGCCCGCCGATGAACAGGACCCGCATGCGGCGCTCCCTTCGCCCGGCCGGTGTGCGACGTGGCCGCGGAATACCGGAGGGTCAATCTAGCGTCAGTGCCCCTCGGCCCAACTCTGCGCGACGACCGGTCGCAGCAGGAAGCGAACGGGCGTACCGGGAAAGAGCAGGTCGCTGGCTTCCTGCGCCGCCGCGAGGATGGCATCGACCACTGCATCCGCGTGCTCACGCGCCGCATGGACGACCAGCTCGTCGTGTTGGAAGAACACCAACTGCGCCGTCGCTTCGTGGCGATCATTGGCGGTTTCCGTCAAAACCGCCAGATCCATCAGGCGCAGCCGTAGCGCAGCGAGGACTGCCGCCGCCCACTCGGCTGCGGTGCCCTGCACAACGAAATTGCGGGTGAACCGGCCACGGGCCCGGGCCCTAGCTCCTACCCCGCGCTCCACCGCATCGGACCCACCCTCCGGTGAGTAGTCCGACGGCAGACCTCCAACGGGCTCACCGACACCCACACCGTCGCCGAGGTCCACTTCGTCGACCTGCCTGGCGGCGGCGGCCGTGGCCGGAGGCGGGCAGGTACGGCCCAGATGGGATCGGACCAGCCCTCCGCTCTCTCCCGTACGCGCCGCCCGCTCCAGCAGATCAAGCGCGCGGGGATAGCGCTGACGCAGCGTGGCCAGCGGTGCGGCGGCCTGCCCGCCGGTCTGCCCGTACATCGCCCCGAGCAAGCCGACCTTGGCCTTGGCCCGGTCCCCGCCGAAGGCTTCGGCCGCCAGAGCCGCGTACAGATCTTCCTTGCCGGCCGCCCGCGCCATCGCCGGATCGCCGGACATCGCCGCGAGCACCCGCGGCTCGAGCTGGCCGGCGTCGGCCACCACCAGGACGTGACCGGGATCGGCGACGACGGCCGCGCGCAACCGACGCGGAATCTGCAGCGCCCCGCCGCCCCGGGTCGCCCAGCGTCCGGAGACCACACCGGCGGGTATGTAGTCCGGGCGGAAGCGACCGCCGTCGACCCATTCCGCGCGCCACGCCCAGCCGTGCGCGGACAGGATCCGGGACAGCTCGCGGTAGGCCAGCAACGCAGGGACGGCCGGGTGCCCGGTCTGGCGCAGGACCCAGGAGTGCGTGGAGTCGATCACGACGCCCGCCCGGGAGAACGCGGCCAACACGCTGGCCGGCGAATCCGGGTTGACCGACGTCCCCGGAAACCCGGCGGCGATCTCGTCGGCCAATTCGGCCAGCCGCGGTGGTCGAGCGCCGTGCAGCGCTCGCCCGCCCAGAAGATCCAGCAGGATCCGGTCATGAACGTCAGACCGCCATGGAAGTCCGGCCCGGCTCATCTCGACAGCCAGGAGCGCACTGGCTGACTCGGCGGCGACCAGGAGCCCGAATGCGTGCGGTGAGTCGGTCCGGGCGATCCGGCGAAGTTGTTCGGCGTACACATCTCGGGCGACCTCGATCGGCTCGACCCCGGCGGTGTGGTTCGCGCGGCCGACATCGAACAGGGTCGGCTGGGTCGTACGCAGCGGTACAGGTCGGTCTTCGGGGACCGGCAGTCCACGCAGCCGGGCGTACGCGGCGGCCACCCGGCGCGGTGATCCCGCGTATCCGTCGTAGGCCTGCAACAGAGCCTCGGTCAGCGCGAGGTCATGGCAGCGGCGTACCCGTAGGCCCACGAGGACCAAGGATGGATAGTCGGCCATGGCGTCCTCGAAGACCCAGCGCGGCCCTTCGGCGGACTCTGTCGCGCGGATGGCCGCGGTCACGTCGGGGGCCCGCTCGGGCTCAGCGTGGGCGGCACCGGCGGGGCCCAGGTGCTGCAGCGATCCGCTGCCGTCCCCGTCGAAGACAGCGAGCACTGGCACGTTTGGCAATTCTGCCGTTCGGGTACGCCTGTTGGGCAACGGCGTCCGGTACGAACCCCGGCTCGCCGCGCCCGCAGCCTCCTCGGTGGTGACCAATCTGACGATGCGGGGAGACCCTACGGTGCCGTAAGCTACGGAAGCGTAACCAACAGACCTGTGAGGAGATCAGTGAGCGCGCCAGCCAGCACGGCCAACCTGCTGCACGACCTCGAACCGATCGTCGAGCAAAACCTCGAGCGGCATCTGAAGCTTGCCAAGGAATGGCACCCCCACGACTACATCCCGTGGGACGAGGGCCGCAACTTCGCGTTCATGGGCGGGCAGGACTGGGCACCGGAGCAGTCCCGGCTCTCGGATGTGGCCAAGGCCGCGATCATCACGAACCTGCTCACCGAGGACAACCTGCCCTCCTATCACCGCGAGATCGCCACCCGTTTCGGCCGCGACGGCGCCTGGGGCACCTGGGTCGGTCGGTGGACCGC
>JACCQS010000498.1 GCA_013814015.1 Geodermatophilaceae bacterium
GCGCACGACCAGGAGGCCCAGCAACGTTCCTAGGTGGGCCAGCGGCACCACCCGGAGGTCGTCACCGGGCGGCCCCCCATGCGTCTGCGGCGCGGCGGTAGCCCGCTCCGCCGCCGGCGTTGGCCCAAGCAGTTGGGGCAGCCAGATCGAGACCCAGTGGCGGCCACCGATCCGAGCTCCGCCGACCACGCGGCGGGTATCGGCGTCCAGATCCAACCGCGCGACGATCGAGTGCGGTACGGAAACCGTACGGCGCAGAGCACCCTCCTCGCCGACCCACACCTCCGCACCGCCGGGAGCAATGGTGGCGTGCAAGGACTCCACGAGTTGGAGTAGAAGTTCGTCCATCGGGATCGCCCGTGACATCCGGGCACCGAACCCGGAGAGCACCTGTTCGGCGCCCTCCTGACGGCCACCGACTAGTGAGGCGCCTAGCGCCAACAGTCGGGTTCGGACCGGGAGCGCCACCACCGCGAGGATCATCGCCGCGAGGAGGCTGAGCGCGAGGATCTGCCGCTCCTCGACGCTGGGCGTACGCCCGAGGCCGACGACGACGACCAGATATACCGCTCCGGCGAGAAGCGCGGTACCGGCGACCGTCACGGACTCGATGAGTAGCCGCTCGGCAGACCTCCTCGCGCGCACCGAGGTCCAGCCTGCCGCCGCTGCCAGCGGCAGCAGGACCAAGGCGCCCACGATCCACGGGCGTGGATCCGCCGGCACGGACACAAGCAATGAGAGCGCGCTGACGCCGCCAGCGAAGGCGGTGCCCAGGCACGCGGCGGCACACAGCAATTGAATCTGCGCGCGCTGATCAGGTCCTGTCCGCACATACCGCACAGCTAGCGCGATAGCGGCCGCGACGGCTACCGAGCCCCACGCCAGAACGACCAACCATGCGGGTGGGAAGTCGGAGTCGGCGACCAACAACCCAGACGCAATGCCACCGAGCACGAATCCCGCTACGGCGCCGCCACGCCGCCAGCGCGTATCGAGGGCCGCTTGCGGAGCGGCCAGGCCGAAGGCATACCAGGTTGCGGCGGTCATCGGCGCCAGCATCGGCGAGACATACGCCGCACTCGTGGCGGCGGCCACCGCGACGGACCATGAAGCAGCCCGGGCACGACCGCAGCGAAGAGCCCCGATACTCGCCCACCACCATCCGGCGGCCACGAGCAGGATCGCCACGGCGTCGGCGTCCAGCCAGTCCGCTCGTAGGTCCATCTCACTCCGTCCGCAGGACGTGACCGATCCGCAGACCCGCGGCCCGGCGTCCGGGCCAGGCGGCCAGGAGGTTGGCCACGATCAGCGCACCGGGCACGACCAGCACGAGTGCGAGCAGGGCCAGCGGCGGCACGTACTGCAATGGCGTGTAGTCGGCGACGACTTGCCACAGGATCCGGCCGAGCGCGATCCCCAAGGGAACGCCGAGCACCAGACCTACCAGCGCAAGGACTGAGGCCTGGACGAGGACGACGCCGCGGGACTGCCAGCGCGTCATGCCGAGGGCACGCAGGACGGCGATGTCGTGTCGGCGGCGACGAACCGCCGTCGCCAGCGCATGGCCCACGGCGCCGACGGCCAACAACGCGAGGAAGCCGCCGAGGAAGACCGGCAGGACCTTGACCTGTGCGATGTCGGCGACCTGTTGTGGGGTGAACGGGTCCTCGAACAACGGCCCGAAGCCGGCGTCGGTGGTGGCCTGGTTCAGCCGCGACACAGCTGCGTCGGTGTCCGCATCGGGGGCGAAGGCGACCAGCATGAAGTGGAACTTGAATCCGTCGAACAACGCGTCGTACCCATGCCGGGTGACCCAGCCCGCATTGGCATAGGCGTTGTGCGGGCCCTCCGGGGTGAAGCCGATCCCTACCAGTGTGAGCCGCTCGGTGGCCTTGGTGCCGATGACCTCCACCGTGTCTCCGACTGAGGCGCCCAGGCCATCCACCACCGCCGGGCCGAGCACGATTTCATCGGCTGATTCAGGTGGGCGCCCCTCGATGAGGACCATTTCGATCCGCGGCCCTCCGGCCCCGTCATAGCTGTACAGGGTGGTTCGCTTGTCCCCCAGTTCAGCAACCGCGCTGTAGGCATCGTCGATCGCGCTGACGGTTGGCTCGTTGTCCAGGATGGGCCTGAGTTGGTCTATGTCGCCGAAGTCCTCGTCGTTGAAGCCAAGGAAGGTAACGGTGCCGAACGTCTGCCCGAAGCGGGCGGGATTGCTGGCGGCATCGGAGACGCCGTTGGCAAAGGTAAAGGCGGCGAGGATCCCCAGGACTCCAACCACCGACCCGATCAGTGCCGGACGTACGGGGATCGCACTACGGCCGCGACCTGGCTCGAGCGCGAAACGGGTGCCGACGACGACGGGCACCGGCCAGCCGAGCCTGGCCGCGGTAGTGGCGATCGTCGAACGTCGGGGGGTAGCGGTCAGCCGTGCGGCGTTGCGGGCGACCAGTGCCGCGCCCGTAGCCCCGGCTGCAACAAGCAGCGGGATGGCAACCCAACCGATTCCCAACACCAACCAGTCCGCCGACACCCCAGGGTCCGGCTCGGCATGCGCGGCGGATCCGATCGGGAACCAGCGGGATGCAACGACCGCCAGGGCGACACCGAGGGATGTCCCGGCGATCGCAGCCAGGATTGGTCCGGCGATCGCAGCCTGCAGACTTTGCTTCGGCGTCATGCCAACAGCGGCGAGGGTCCGCATCTCGGTGACGCTGGCCGCGGTGTACCGGGCAACGGATTGACCGACGAGGAACAGGGCGGCCAGCAGTGCAGCCAGGGCGAACGCGTACAGACTGTCGGCCTCGAAGCTGTTTCGACGCTCCGCCGCGGCAGTTTCCTCAGGTCCGTTGAAGACTTCGATATCGGTACGATCGGTCAGGTCGGCCAGCGCGGTCTGGAACTCGGGTATTCCTGCGCCACCATCGCGCAACCGGACCAGTGCGTTGATGGCGGCCTGGTTCGAGGTTCCGAGGAGGCTGTCTGGGTAGGTCTCGAATACGGCCGGTGAGGGCAGAAGAAAGCCGGGTGCGCCAACCGAGTCGGAGTACCACAGCGAGCGGATGATCCCGACAATCGTGATGGAAAACCGCGGCCCGTCGAGATCGTCGACGGAGCCTGGGGCCGCGCCCTCTCCAGAATAGGAGTCGACCTGCTCCGGCGAGGGCAGCGCGGCGGTCACGGTGTCCCCGACGACGTACCCGAAGGACTCGACGAATCCGGGGGATACGACCGCCTCGTCGATGCGGGTCGGGTCGAACATCCGCCCCTCCAGCACCACCGGCGCTTCGACGGTGCGGGCGACATCGTCGTCGGCCGAGGCGAAGAACACCGGCGAGCTCTCGATCGGGTCCCCGCCGCCGCTGTCGTCGGCGGTCTCCTCGAGGGCGAAGCTGCCCACGACGAAGGTGGAGACCGCCTCCACCTGGGGGAGGCGACGCACGGCGTCCCAGTCGAAGCCTGGTTCGTTGGGCAGGACGACCAGGTCCAGCGGCGAGGTCTGCGCAGTGAGTCGGTCGATCGCAGAGTCCCCGCGTCGCGCGCCGGCTGTGGCCGCCAACACCGCGGTGGTCGTGAACGCGATCAGCAGCGCCAGGACGATCAGCGACCGTTGTCGTCGTCGTAGGTCCAGCCGCAGCCAGGTCCATACCGCCGCCATTACGCCACTCCGGCGGCGAGGTCGGCCGGAACGGGTTCGGTGGCCGGACGCACCATGGCCTCGCCCGATGGTTGCGGCGCAGGGTCGACGGGCACTGGGGTTGTGGCGGAATCCGCGTCGACCATCCCGTCGCGCAGCCGCACCTGGCGGGCTGCCCCGGCAGCCACGTCGGGCGAGTGGGTGACCAGGAGAATCGTCTGCCCGCCGGCGTGCAACCGGCGGAAGAGTTCCAGGATCTCCAGCCCCCCAGCGGTGTCCAGTGCCCCAGTGGGCTCGTCGGCCAGCAGCAACGTCGGCTCGTTGACCAGAGCCCGGGCGATCGCCAACCGCTGGCGTTGGCCGCCGGACAGGACGGCGGGGATCTGCTCGGCCCGATCGCCCAGGCCCAGTAGGTCCAGCAGGTCGCGGGCTCGCGATTCAGCGGCACGACGCCGCATGCCGCCGAGGACGCCGGGCAGGACGAGGTTGTCGAGCGCCGAGACGCCATCTAGGAGGTTGAAGAACTGGAACACGATCCCTATGTGGTGCCGCCGGAACACGGCCAGCCAGTCCT
>JACCQS010000500.1 GCA_013814015.1 Geodermatophilaceae bacterium
AAGTCCGGCTCGATACCGGTGGTGTCGCAATCCATCATGAAGCCGATGGTGTTGTGGCTGACGAACCCACCGGCGACGTAGGTCACGTTGCTCGGCACGGACAAGTCGTAGGTCGGCTGGACTCCCCCATCCTCGTTCGCAGTGACTTTCTCGAACAGGTAGCCCAGGGCCTGGCTAACCCGTGGATCCTGAGTCGCCGCATGCACGCGGCGCGCCAGATCCCGGCTCAGCCCGACACCGCGAGCCACCGCCTGCTGGACGAGATCACGCAGCTCATGACCGATCGGGACAATCTCCAGCCAGGTCTTATCGGCAAGGTGGATCCGATCGCGGTTTCCAGACTCTTTCGCAGCTCCCTTGCCAACCAGGCCTGCCTTGCGGTTCGACAGAAACCCAATCCGCTCCCCGAAAACCGCCGCGTGCGTCAAGTTCCTGATTCGAACCTGGTAGATCGGCCCGCCCCAGCCGCTCACCGTCTGTCGCGTCGTCGTCGGGACGGCGAGTGCCAACAGGACAGTGCGGATCTCGGCCGCAAAGTCGGCATGCGCCGTGCTCACCGACGGCACGCCGGCTATGACAGCACCGTCGGCTTCGAACAGTCCACGTAGGAAGCCTGCGTAGATCGATGGGGAGTTGGTTTCCAGTACGGCAGAAGGAACGCGTGGAACCCAGCCCATGCCGGTGTGATCGGCATGCGGCAGAGCCTTCGCGAACCCAGCCGCCTGCCACCACCTGGCCAGGCGCACCGACTGCAGGGTCACTTCCTGATATCCGGTCATCTGCCGGACGGCCGGTTCGAGTCCGAACAGTCCCTTGCTGAGCATCCGCAGCCGTTCGACTACGTCAAGATCGCTGTTGGCGACGCAGAGCCGGATGCCGCCCTTGGCATGCAGGCTGCCGTCGCCCATGAAGTAACCGACGAGTTCGGCCAGGTCCGCATCGACGTGGTTCGGCACAGAGACGTGACGGTCACCGGCGTAATAGGCCTGGTCGAGAACGGGAAGCACTACCTCCCGCGGCGAACCAACGAGCGTCCCCAATTGCATCGGAACGATGTCGCCGATGGCCACATCGGCCATCCGCTTCCAGGCCCACAGCCCCGACTGCGGGTCGACGACCTTGATCCGATGCGCGAGCGTCCCCTGGATTCGGTAGCCACCCGCCGTGACTATGCTCCGAGTCGGCTCCTCGCCATTGATGAAGAACTTCGTTGCCTGTTGCGGGCCTTCGTCGGTCGAGACGAGCGCCCCGAGGTCCTGCCAGCGTTCGCCGTACGGATCGCCGAGCTCACTGAGCCGCACAAGACCGCGGTCAGTCGTCACGAGGGTGTCACCGGTCAGGCAGCCGGTCGGAGCCAAAACGCTGGATTGTGCGTTGCGCCAACCGTTTTTGGCCCCGATGGCGAGCCCTTCCTGCCATGCCTTGGTCGCGTGCTTGAGCACTGCCGCGTCATCGGCACCGAGGGGCCGGATCTCGTCGTTGGCCGCCGCGTGCTTACGCATCACCCTTGCGTGCGGCGCGGCGTTGCGCGCGAAACCGTCGTACGGTCCGACGATCCCGGCGAGCTCGGCGGAGCGCTTGTAGGCCGTACCGGTCATCAGGGACGTGATCGCCGCGGCGAGCGACTGCCCACCACGGGAGTCGTAGGCGTGCCCGGTCGCCATCAGCAGCGCGCCGAGGTTCGCGTACCCGATCCCGAGTTGTCGGTAGGCACGAGTGGTGTCCCCGATAGGTTCGGTCGGGAAGTCGGCGAAGCAGATCGAGATGTCCATCGCAGTGATCACGATCTCGACGGCCTTGGCGAAGGTGACCGCGTCGAAGGTGCCGTCGTCGTTGAGGAACTTCATCAAGTTCAGCGAAGCCAGGTTGCAGGAGCTGTTGTCCAGGCTGAGGTACTCACTGCAGTTCGCGACCACGAAGCCGCTGACAACGTAGGAGTGGTTACGGGGTTCGGTCAGGTTGTACGTGGTCTCGAATCCGCGCGACTCCCTGGATACAAGTCGCGTCGACTCGTCGACCGCGTAGTACTTGTGATCCTCCAGGATGCGTAGAAGCCGCTGTGTCTTCCCGGGATGACTGAAGCCGATCTGAGCAGCGAATTCCTCCGCATGTCGACCGGTGATCCGCAGGTCGAAGGACGGGCCGTCGCTCCCATATGTGGCCTTGGAGCCGTCCTTGCGGGTGTAGGAGAAGCTGTCGGACTTCGTCCCGGTCTGATAGATGCGGCCTCGGATGCCGAAGCTAGCGAGTAGTTCCTGCACGCTTAGAAGTAGCTCCTCTGAGCGACTACCCAGACCCACGTAACGAGTGCCATTATCCGCATCCACGGCGCAACCGTCGGCGTCGAACAATCCCCTGAGGAAGGCAGTCACGGCGTACTCCGGCGCCTCGAAGATCGACTCGGGCACCACCTTGGTCGACGAACGCCCGGTGCTCAATCCCAAGCCGGCCATCAGGGTACGGAAGGCCGTACGCAATGAGCGCAGCTGGACGGTGCCGTTGGCCTGAATGCTCGGCTTAGGCTCCCGTCCGGTGATCTCGGTGAGTAACGCGCTGTGACGCGGTAGCAGTTGTTCCCTTTCCCAGACGTCGCCGTAGACGGTGACTGCTCCCTGGTCGGTGACGCAGCCGTCTCCGACCAACCAGCCAAGATAATGCGCGAAGTCCTCATCCCACTTTTCGGGCAGACCGGCGAGCGTGGTTCCGCGCGCGGCTCTTGCAGCGCGCAGAGCCTCGGCGGGAAGTTCAGCCGAGGCGAAGGAACGCGGCGCGTACTCGAACGACCGCGTCACCCGGTCCTCGCTGTCGAGGCTGTCGGCCCGGACCCAGCCTCGGTTGGCAGTCCAGACTCGGTGATTCGGCGTACAACGCAACCGTGAGCCGTCGATGAAACGCAATTCCAGTATCTCATTGCGGCCGGTGACCATGTAGCGACTTGGAGATGTCGCCGTCACCCTGGCCTGCGGATCGCTTTCTGACGTCACGTCATTCGTGTAGACCGCGAAGTCTTCTCCCGCAGTGGCTCTCGCGATCATGTCGCCGATGCGGACCAGACCCTTATCTGTCGCGTCCCGCTGGTTGGCGGGAAAGCAAGGATTAGATGCGGTGATTCGGCCGGTCTCGGGGTTGGTGTGCCAGTCGTTGATCGTGTCGTCGTACTGGATGCCCGGGTCGGCACAGGCCCACGCCGCCTGGGTCATCGAACGGAACAGCTTCTTCGCATCGACGGTCTCGAGCACCCGCCCGTCCTGGCGCGCCTTGAGCCCGAACTCGGTCCCGTTCTCCACCGCCGTCATGAACTCCTCGGTGACGCGGACGGAGTTGTTCGCGTTCTGGTACTGGACGCTGGTGATGTCGGTTCCGCCGAGATCCATGTCGAAGCCGGCATCGCGCAGCGCCCGGATCTTGTTCTCCTCGCGAGCCTTGGTGGCGATGAACTCCTCGATGTCGGGATGATCGACGTCCAGCACGACCATCTTGGCCGCGCGACGGGTCGCGCCACCGGACTTGATCGTCCCTGCACTGGCATCCGCCCCGCGCATGAAGCTGACCGGACCGGACGCAGTGCCGCCGGAGGACAGCAGTTCCTTGCTGGACCGGATCCGGGACAGGTTGAGCCCTGCGCCGGAACCGCCCTTGAAGATCAAGCCTTCCTCGCGGTACCAGTTCAGGATCGAGTCCATCGTGTCGTCGACAGCGAGGATGAAACACGCTGAGACCTGTTGCGGAGAAGAGGTTCCCACGTTGAACCAGACCGGTGAGTTGAAGCTGAACACCTGGTGCAGCAGCATCCAGGTGAGCTCGTGCTCGAAGATCTCGACGTCTTCCGGCGAGGCGAAGTAGCCGTTGTCCCGGCCGGCGGCGGTGTAAGTCAGCACGACCCGGTCGATCAGCTGGCGCAGGCTCGATTCACGCTGCCCCGTGCCGACCGCGCCGCGGAAGTACTTGGTGGTGACGATGTTGGCCGCATTGATGCTCCAGAAGTCCGGGAACTCCACCCCGCGCTGCTCGAAGTTGATCGACCCGTCACGCCAGTTCGTCATGATGACGTCGCGTCGTTCCCAGCTGATCTCGTCGTAGGGGTGCACACCGGCGGTCGTGTAGACGCGCTCGACGACGAGCCCCTTCGCGGGGTAGCTAGCGACCCGCTTGCCTGGGGCTGGGGAATGCGCGATGTCGGTCACGGTGGTCCTCTCTAAATGTTCGCAGGTGCGTGCTGGGAGTTGTTCGAGCGCCGCAGATCGGCGATGGCGGCTTCGAAATCGGCCGCTGAGGTGAAGGAGTTGTAGACGCTGGCAAAGCGCAGGTAAGCCACTTCGTCGAGTTCGCGGAGCGGGCCCAAGATCGCGAGGCCCACCTCATCGCTGGGGATCTCGGCGACGCCGCTGGCGCGGACCGCGTCCTCGACCTCCTGGGCCAGCTTGGCCAGCGCGTCCTCGTCGACCGGGCGGCCCTGGCAGGCCCGACGGACTCCCGCGACGACCTTGGATCGGGCGAAGGGCTCGGTCACTCCGCTGCGCTTGATCACCGCAAGGGTGGCTTCTTCCACGGTGGTGAAGCGCCGGGAGCAATCCGTGCAGGACCGGCGACGCCGGATGACCTGCCCCTCATCGACCTCCCGCGAGTCCAGCACCCGCGAATCGGGATGCCGGCAGTACGGACACCGCATTTCCGGCCCCTTTCGATCCAGTGCGGGGCGCTCGGTGCAACCCGCCTGTGGACGACACAGCGGAGAAGCTGTGCATCGCCTGTGGGCGAGCTGTGGGCGAGAAACCCCAACTTGTGGACTAACTACATCAGTGTAACCACTACATGTAGGGGTTGACCATAGGTCTGTGCACCAGATCGCGCAAGCAGATCCGCACCATGCGCCGCACCGGCGTGTCGCTGGTCCGCACGTGATCGATCAGGGAACGCGAAGAACCTGTCCGGGCTGCACGGCGGGCGAGCTGAGACCGTTGAGGGTCATGATCGCCGCGATGAGGTCCCGGGGATCGGCGTCGGGATCGACCCGCTCAGCAAGGCTCCACAGGGTGTCGCCGGCGGTCACCGTGATCGTGGACTCGGCCGCCGGGAGCAGCGTGCCGGGGCCTGCCGCATCGCTGGCCGAACCGACGTAGGGCGCCTCCTGAGCTGCGTAGGAGGTCGACGGCGCGTACGGGGTCATCGCGGAGAGCACGTCCACGGCGATCACACCCACGCC
>JACCQS010000502.1 GCA_013814015.1 Geodermatophilaceae bacterium
GGGTGTCCGGGCGGGAGTGCGTCATCGTGGCCAACGACGCCACCGTCAAGGGCGGTACGTACTACCCGCTGACCGTGAAGAAGCATCTCCGCGCCCAGGAGATCGCCATGCAGAACCGGTTGCCCTGTATCTATCTCGTGGATTCCGGTGGCGCCTTCTTGCCTCGTCAGGACGAGGTGTTCCCCGACCGCGACCACTTCGGCCGGATCTTCTACAACCAGGCGACGATGTCGCGGGCCGGGATCCCGCAGGTGGCCGCGGTCATGGGCTCCTGCACGGCCGGGGGGGCGTACATGCCGGCGATGAGCGACGAGGCCGTCATCGTGCGCAACCAGGGCACGATCTTCTTGGGTGGGCCGCCGCTGGTGAAGGCGGCAACCGGCGAGGTGGTCACCGCCGAGGAGCTCGGCGGCGGAGACCTGCACAGCCGGACCAGCGGGGTCACCGACCACTTGGCCGACGACGACGCGCACGCTTTGCAGATCGTCCGGCAGATCATCAGCACGCTGGGACCGCGAACGCCGCGTCCATGGGATGTCGAGCCGACCGAGGAACCTGCCGTCGACCCGGGGGAGTTACTCGGCGTGCTGCCGACCGACACCCGGACCCCGTACGACGTGCGCGAGGTCATCTCGCGGATGGTGGACGGCAGCCGGTTCGCGGAGTTCAAGTCGCTTTACGGCCAGACGCTGGTCACCGGCTTCGCACGCATCCACGGGCACCCCGTCGGCATCCTCGCCAACAACGGGATCCTGTTCTCCGAGTCCGCACTCAAGGGCGCGCACTTCATCGAGTTGTGTGACCGCCGGAGCATTCCGCTGCTGTTCCTGCAGAACATCACCGGTTTCATGGTCGGCCGCGACTACGAGGCCGGCGGCATCGCCAAGGCAGGCGCCAAGATGGTCACCGCCGTGGCGTGTGCGCGGGTCCCGAAGCTGACCGTCGTGATCGGCGGGTCGTTCGGTGCCGGCAACTACGCCATGTGCGGCCGGGGGTACTCACCGCGTTTCCTGTGGACCTGGCCGAATGCCCGGATCTCGGTGATGGGTGGCGAGCAGGCGGCCTCGGTCCTTGCCCAGGTACGCCACGACCAGCTGGAAAAGGCCGGTACGCAGTGGAGCCCGCAGGACGAGGAGTCGTTCAAGGATCCGATCCGTGAGCAGTACGAAGTGCAGGGTCACCCGTACTACGCGACCGCGCGGCTGTGGGACGACGGTGTGATCGATCCGCGGGACACCCGTACGGTCCTCGGTCTGGCCCTGGCCGCCTGCGCCAACGCACCACTCGAGGATGTCGGCTACGGCGTCTTCCGGATGTGATGAGCACCGTGCCCAGCCGGCCGCACCAGTCCAACCCGTTGTTCGACACCGTGCTGATCGCCAACCGCGGTGAGATCGCCGTTCGGGTTGCCCGGACGTTGCGGGACTTGGGGATTCGCTCGGTCGTGGTCTACTCGGATGCCGACAGCGGTGCCCGGCACACGCAGGTGGCCGACGTCGCCGTACATCTCGGCGGGTCGCCCGCGGCCGAGAGCTATCTCAACATCGAGCGGGTTCTCGACGCGGCCCGGCGTACCGGGTCGCAAGCGATCCACCCGGGGTACGGGTTTCTCGCCGAGAACGCTGAGTTCGCCCGAGCGTGCGAGGCGGCCGGAATCGTCTTCATCGGACCGCCGGTCTCAGCCATCGAGGCGATGGGCGACAAGATTCGGGCCAAGCAGACCGTGCAGGCGGCGGGTGTTCCGGTCGTACCCGGGCGGCACGACGTGGCGATGGACGATGCCGCGATCATCGCCGCCTCGCACGAGGTCGGCTTTCCGGTCCTGCTCAAGCCCAGCGCCGGTGGCGGCGGGAAGGGGATGCGCCGGGTCGATGATCCGGACGATCTGGCCGAAGAGATCGCGGGCGCCCGGCGGGAGGCGAGCAGTTCCTTCGGCGACGACGCGCTGCTGGTCGAGCGGTACGTGGACCGACCGCGGCACATCGAGATCCAGGTCCTGGCCGACAAACACGGGACTGTGCTACATCTCGGCGAGCGCGAGTGCAGCCTGCAGCGCCGGCATCAGAAGATCATCGAGGAGGCCCCGTCACCTCTGCTTGACGCGGCGATGCGGGAGGCGATGGGGTCGGCGGCCGTCGAAGCTGCACGCGTCGTCGGGTACGTCGGGGCGGGGACCGTCGAGTTCATTCTGAGCGCTGACCAGCCGGGAGAGTTCTTCTTCCTCGAGATGAACACCCGGCTGCAGGTCGAGCACCCGGTCACCGAACTCGTCACCGGTATCGACCTGGTCGAGGCCCAGATCCGGGTGGCCGCCGGGCAGCCGTTGGGTCTGACACAGTCCGACATCGCGCTGACCGGGCACGCGATCGAGGCGCGGGTATACGCCGAGGATCCGGTACGCGGATTCCTGCCGTCCGCCGGGCGGGTCCTCGACCTGCATGAGCCCGCAGGTGAGCACGTGCGGGTCGATTCCTCGCTGTCCGTCGGGACGGTGATCGGGACCGACTACGACCCGATGTTGTCCAAGGTCATCGCCTGGGGGCCGGACCGGGAGGCCGCCCGGCGACGCCTGCTCGGCGCACTCGCGGACACCGTCATCCTGGGGCTGCGGACCAACGTGGGGTATCTGCGTGCGCTGCTGGCCGACCCTGCCGTCATCGCCGGGGACCTCGACACCGGCCTGGTCGAGCGCCGCGGTCCGGACCTGGTCGCTCCCTTCGACCGGGAGGTGTTGGCGGCGGCCGCGCTGCTGCGACTGCTGGAACTGGAGCCGACCTCGGAGGTCGTCGATCCGTTCGACATTCCTGGTGGCTGGCGGGTGGGTCAGCCCGCCTGGGCGAGCTGGCGGATGCAGCTGGCGGGCCAGGAGCCGGTCACGGTCAGGGTTCGTGGGCGGGCCGTGGCTGCCGAAGTGGCCGTCGGCGATGCCGAGCCGGTCCCGGCATCGGCCCGTTGGGATGACCCGTACCTGCACGTCACCGTGGCGGGTCGGCGGTCGCGGTACGCCTACGCCGAGGACGGGGATCTGGCCTGGTTCGGACTCGACGGCGATGCGGTCTCCATCCGGGAGACCGACGCGCTGGCCGCGGCCCGGCACTCCGACGACGCCTCGGCATCCACCGGTGCCGTACTCGCGCCGATGCCCGGGACCGTGACGTTGGTCCGGGTCGCGCAGGGGGACTCGGTCATCAGAGGTCAGCCGCTGATCGTGGTCGAGGCGATGAAGATGGAACACGTACTCACCGCCGCGGTCGATGGAGTCCTCACCGAGTTGTCGGTCGAGGCAGGTCAGCAGGTGGCCATGGACGAGAAGCTCGCCGTCGTCGTGCCCGCCGAAGCTGGCGGTTGTGACGTAAACCGCCAGGGCCTGAGCCCCAGTGCTGGTGGTTTTGACGTAAACCGCCAAGGGGAAAATGGCTCGGGGGAGGGCTGAGCGTGCTTGAGATTGAGCCGATCAGGGCCGACGGGTTGCCCGCGGAGGTGACGATCTACGAGGTCGGGCCTCGCGACGGATTGCAGAACGAGTCCGCGATCGTTCCGATCGAGGTGAAGGCTGAGTTCATCGGGCGGCTGGGCGCGGCAGGTTTGTCGATCATCGAGGCCACGAGCTTCGTGCACCCGAAATGGGTGCCGCAGTTGGCTGATGCAGCCGAACTGATCCAGGTGCTGCAACGGGTGCCGGATATTCGTTATCCCGTGCTGGTCCCGAACGAGCGGGGTCTGGAGCGGGCGTTGGAGGCGGGGATCGCGGACGTCGCCGTCTTCGCCAGTGCTACGGAAGCCTTCGCTCAACGAAATCTCAACCGGTCCGTCGCCGAGTCGTTGGCAATGTTCGCGCCGGTCGTCAGCCGGGCTCGTGCGGCCGGGCTCGGAGTACGCGGGTACGTGAGCATGTGCTTCGGTGACCCGTGGGAGGGCACGGTCCCGATCGAGCAGGTCGTCTCCGTCGGTCGGGCGCTACTCGAGATGGGATGCACCGAACTATCTTTGGGCGACACCATCGGGGTGGCAACACCGGGCCGCGTCGTCGCGGTGCTCGATGGCTTCGCCGCCGCCGGGACCTCGGTGGGCAGCCTGGCCGTGCACTTCCACGACACCTACGGGCAGGCGCTGTCCAACACCCTGACCGCCCTGCGCGAAGGCGTCACCGTGGTCGACGCGAGCACCGGCGGGCTGGGTGGTTGTCCGTACGCCGAGAGTGCCACCGGCAATCTTGCGACCGAGGACTTGGTGTGGATGTTGAACGGCCTTGGCATCTCGACCGGCGTGGATCTGCAGTCCTTGGTGGACACCAGCATCTGGATGGCGGGCAAGCTCGGTAGGCCGAGCCCTTCCCGTGTCGTACAAGCCCTGAGTTGACCGAATCTGACTGACGCGGAGGAAACCACGCACATGCTGGACTATCGACTGGACGACGAGAGCCAGGCGCTGCAAACGATGGTGCGCGAATTCGCCTGTGAGGTGGTCGCCCCGCAGATCGGCGACTTCTACGAACGTGAGGAATTCCCGTACGAGATCGTGAAGCAGATGGGCGAGCTCGGCCTGTTCGGATTGCCCTTTCCTGAGGAGTACGGCGGCTCCGGTGGTACGTACTTCACTCTCTGCTTGGCGCTGGAAGAGCTTGCCCGCGTTGACTCCTCGGTCGCGATCACGCTGGAGGCGGGTGTGTCGCTGGGTGCGATGCCGATCTTCCGATTCGGCACGGAGGAGCAGAAGAAGGAGTGGTTGCCGCGGCTGTGCACCGGGGAGATGCTGGGTGCATTCGGGTTGACCGAGCCCGGCGGTGGATCGGATGCCGGTGCGACCCTGACGACGGCCGTGCTCGAGGACGA
>JACCQS010000503.1 GCA_013814015.1 Geodermatophilaceae bacterium
CGATCCCTCGGTGGTGCGATCAGCCAGTCCGCCAGCATGACCAGCGGGATGATTCGGTGGGTGACGTTGTTGACCCAGGTCGCAAGATTGCCGACGTCCACGTCGAGCAGCAGGGTGTTGTAGACGATGCCGGTCGCCACCATATAGAGCGTCACCGCGCCGCGCAGGTCACCCCACCACGTCGGCCTCTTGGCCACCGGCAGCAACCCCGAAGCGACCAGGACGATGCCCGCGAGAATGTTGCTCTCGATGGTGAAGTAGCTGAGGAAGTTCGTGACCGGTGAGCCGGCATCGATCTGGATCGCCAGCTGGGAGATGACAGCCGCCACAGCGAGCGCGCCAAAGCCGATCCGCAGCACAGCGCCCATCAGATTCGCGGAACGAGGCTCGACCACGCGCCCATCCTCACACCTCGAGCGGCCGACCCGCGATAGCCAGCTCTGGGCACCGCCGACCAGTCCGCAACGCCAGGACCGGTCACCACTGCTCTCCCTTGCGAGCCAACGCTCCTCGGGTTCGGCTCTGGCGGAGGGCGTGGGATTCGAACCCACGATGACTGTCACCAGCCATAGCGGTTTCAAGCTCGCTACACCGCTTGCCGCTGACCTGGGCAAACACCCCAAAGTCCTTGGCACACATGCCGGTTAGGCGTACCAGCGTACGTTGCGAATCGTCGATGGCCCGGACGCCGTACACATCCGCTCGGTGGCACGCGAGGAACTCAACAGACCCAACCCGAGCATCTCCCCGAGTTAGGCGCTCAGATCGGTCATGATCGGAGGAGTTCGTTGGGTTGCTAGCTCGACTCCGCGTCGTCGGCGAAGGACGCCACATTGGCCCGTACACCAAATCCGAGCCGGTCCGCGGACAGGGCCATAGTGACGTCATGTGGGTCGGTCACGACGTCCCTCGTGGACGACGCCAAAAGCTCGAGCTGACTGTCGAGGACCGGGCGGCGATCGGGCAGTGCCACCGCCTTCAGATCCTCCAAGGCCGCTTGAAGGCGGCGGGTCACCTGGGGTGAGGCGGCTCCGGCCATTCGGATCTCGTCGAAGGCCAGATGGACATAACCGTTCCAATCCATGACCGGCGTGATCAGCCGCACATCTCCGGCATCGTCGCGGTACATGCCGTCCGGAAATGGTCGCCGAGCTAACTGCCGGAGACAGTCATGAAGGCGGTCGATGGCCTGTACAGCCGTCGTTGGGTCCTGGAACGGTGAATCGGACAGCGATCGCTCCGCGATGTCGACGAGCATCCGCAAGCCGTAGGCCACGTCCTGGTCCAGGGTCCGTTCAAGTCCGAGCACAACCTCATTGACGACCGCACCCTCGTCGAGGTCGGTCGGTTCGCCATGGACCAAGAAGACCGGGGCACCAGCAGGTACGAACTCCCCCAGCGAGGGCAGGAGTTCCAGGGTGCAGTCCGCGACAGCGGCCAGATCGACGAGCTTCTCGAATTCGATGTGGTTGATGACCCCCGACTTGCGAGCCGCGATCGTAGGTGTTGCTCCGTCCTCCATCTCGGGGCCGTGATCGGGATAGACCTGATCCAGCAACTTCCTCGTTTGCTCTCCGACCAACTCCATCAGAGAGGCCACCCGCAGAGACCTGCCGATGTGGTGCACATACAGAACCAGTACGACGATGCTCACGAGCACGAGCAAAAAGGCCACCACGATGGCGAGGCCGGGCACGTTCCCCTTGTCCACATCGACCTCGCGCAACGCGACGATCGCGTGGGCGAAGGTGGCCACGAACAGTCCGATCGCGATCTGGCTGGGCTTGTCCTGAAGAAAGGTCTGCACGATGCGGGGCGAGAACTGCCCCATTGCCAGCTGGACCACAACCATGGTGATAGTCAGCACCAGCGCAGCTAGGCTGACCATCGAGGCGGCGACAGTGGAGAGGATCGCGATGGCGATGTCTGGCCCGCCGGTGAAGGACTGCGGAATCAACTCGAAGTCCGTGCTGCGGTCGACGGCGACGGTCACCACCGAGAGGGCAACGCCAGCGACCACGCAGACAACCGGCACGAACCACAGGCCGTTCTTGATGCTGTCGAGCAGGCGGAACGTCTTCACAGCGCCCCGATACTTCGCAGGGTCGAGCTCGATCTAGGCATGCTCATAGGACCGTCCGCCTCAGTCTGTCGACACCTTCCCGACAGCGATGCTGACGGGTGTGCCGTGACAGTAGTGGGAATCGGGCCGGCTAGGCCTCGATCAAGCCTGGGGCCAACCGCCGCCATGTCTCGCGGGGAAGTCCCTCGGCACCCGGCAGCACCTGCACGCAGACGTGATCCGCCCCGGCGTCGCGGTGTTCCTGCACGTGGTCAGGTCCGGCCAGCAGTCGGTCGATCCACCGGAGTAAGCGCACCCGGACCCAGGCCAAGCCGTCACCGATATGGCCCGTGGATGGCCCGGACGCCCGTCGCGGACCTGGATGCAGCCCGCAAGACCTCCGAGGGCTGAGCCGTAACCCGTTGTCCGGCAACGGAATAAGCGGAGGGCGTGGGATTCGAACCCACGATGACTGTCACCAGCCATAGCGGTTTTCAAGACCGCCGCACTAGGCCACTATGCGAGCCCTCCATCACGCGTATCCGCCGTTCTACCTGCAGAACGCAAA
>JACCQS010000020.1 GCA_013814015.1 Geodermatophilaceae bacterium
CGTGTTCGGCGTCATGGCCGCCGTCCTCGCTGTCGGCACAGTTGCCAAGTACGTACTGCCCAGCCGGACCCTGCGCCAGGCCGGCGCGCCGGCCTCCACCCTGGTCCTCGGCGCGGTGGGTGGGATCGTGGGCTTCTTCGTGATCCCGGTGATCGGGCTGCTCGTCGGTGCGGTGGCCGGGATCTACCTCGGGGAGGCTCGACGGCTGTCCGACTCACGTGCCGCGGGCCGGTCCACGCTGGCCACCCTCAAAGCCATCGGGATCGGCCTGCTGATCGAACTGCTGGCCGGAGTCCTCGCCGTGGCGATCTGGTTCGTGTCGGTCATCTCCGGCGTCAGCTGACCGACGCCCGCCCGGCACTTCCGGTTGGGGCTGGCCAGGGCTGATGCTGTCTGCGAGTGTTCGGGCGTGCGCAAATACGTGATCATGGGCATTCAGGGCAGCGGCAAGGGGACCCAAGGCGGCCTGCTGGCCCGGGACTTCGACCTGACGCCGATCGCGGTCGGTGACATCTTCCGTTGGCACGTGCAGAACCACACCAAGATCGGCGCCCATGTCCGCCGGGTGATGGCTGCCGGTGAACTGGTCGGCGACGACCTCGTCGAGTCCGTCGTGCGGCAGCGACTGGATCAGCACGACTGGAACTACGGTTTCATCGTGGACGGCTTCCCCCGAAACCACCGACAGGCTGAGTTCTTCTTGGAGAGCTACGACATCGACGGGGTGATCCACCTCGATCTGCCCGACGAAGAGGTGCGCCGTCGGGTGCTGGCGCGGCGATTGTGTTCCCGCTGCGGCATGGACTACAACCTCATCGCGCACCGTCCCGACGTCGAGGACTGCTGCGATGTGTGTGGTGGCGCACTTGTCAGTCGTGAGGACGACACCGAGCAGGCGCTCTCGGCCCGGCTCCACGATTACCACACCAAGACCAATCCAGTGCTCGAGCTGTTCCGGCGCAAGGAGTTCGTCGTGTCGGTCGACGCGCGCCCCGACCCTGCGTCCGTGCAGGAGACGATCCGTGCGCGGTTGCGGTTGTCCAGCGAGGAGCCGGGACTGATCCCCCGCGGCTGATGTCAGGAGACGCCTGCTACTGCGCGCCCCAGCGAGCGACCACCTTGGCCGCCGCGCGCTGTCCGGTGTCCAGGCAGCTGTTTGGGGGCTGACCTGCCAACCAACCGGCGAGCAGACCTGCGGTGAAGGCGTCTCCAGCGCCGGTGGTGTCCACAATCGAACCGAGCCCCGCCATGGTCGGTCGCCGAATAACCTGACCCTGGTCTGCCCACAGTGCCCCCGCGGCACCACAGGTGACCGCGACCACCGGAAAGTCGACCGCCAAAGCGGCCGCTGCTCGTTCGACTTCTGAAAGTCCGCTGAGGGCCATCGCCTCGTCGCTGTTGGGCAACAGCAGGTCGATTCCCTCGATATCGGTGAGAAAGTGCGCGATGCCGTACCTACGCAGCGGCGCAACGGAGGCCGGGTCGACGGAAACAGTCTTGCCCAGGGCTCGCGCCCGGCCGATCGCGGTAACCGCAGCAGAGCGCGTCCTGGGCTCGCATCTGGACGAACGCCGGCGCTCCGTCGGTGCGCAGGACCCGCAGGCCTCGGCTCTCGAGGTAGCACGCGTCCCATCCGGGACCCCTGCCGAGCTCGAGCACGGTGCCGTCACCGACCAGCCCGGCTACCACGTCGAGGTAGGCCAGGACGGCTGGGCCGGGGGGCACCGACTGCTCCAGGTACACGTGCGCGGCCTGGTCGTAAGAGTCCAGCGTGACGTCCCCGGATGCGCCGGAGGGCGACGAGCTGATGGTCACGGGCTAACCGTAGGGCGGGCGGCGGTGTGTGGTGTCCGCTCGCCGATCGTCCTACGGAGTTGCTCACGGGGTGCGGGAGCATGAGCAGATGAGCGAGGGCGGGTGGTGGCTTGACGCTGCCGCGGTCGTCGACGTGTCCCGTGCGCCGGTGGTACAGGTCGCTGCGGACGGCTGCTGGGAGGCTGCCCTGAGCGCCAGCTGGGAGCAGGCGGAGGACGTGCCGGATCTCGTTCGGCGGGCCGCGGCGCTCGGGCTACGCGACGTCGCAATCGAGGTGTTGTGGCCGGGTGGAGGCTTCGTTGGCGCCCGATGGTCGCTTGAGCAGATCCAGACAGCGGCGGCCGCCGGTCGGCGGGCCGCTGTCCTTATCGCCCACGCCGGGATGAGCGCGGACGCCAGTCCTGACAATGGTGAGCCGGTG
>JACCQS010000028.1 GCA_013814015.1 Geodermatophilaceae bacterium
GAACACGGACAGTGCGTAGGCGTCACAGCTGTCGAACGACGTATGCGAGATGAAAGCGGTCATGGCCGCCACTCTGGAGCCGCGTCACGCCCGCAGTCCACAAGAAATGACGCACCGGCCCTCCTGACCGGTCTCGATGCGCTCACGAGCCGAGGCCGGCGCCCTGCCCGGTGAGGATCCTGGAGCGGGGATGGCAGCTCGGGTCCCGAGGGCCTGCCGGTCCTGCAGACTGGCTGTGTCAGCGTTGGCTGGCCCCACTTGGGCCGGTTGTGTCAGGGCGGATCCCAGCGAACGTCGCAACACCTGACGTCAGGAGTCGCAAATGGGTATCGGTCAACATTGTCGTCCCGGGGTGCCGTTGACCGAGGTTCGTCGAGCCTTCGAGCGGTTGATCGCTCAAGGCGTGAGCAACAGCGAGGCGTGCCGCGCCGTCGGGATCAATCGACGGACTGGGACGCGATGGCGTTACGGGCGCGACATCCCCGCTACCGGCGGTCGGACGTTGCACTATCCGCCAGTGATCACGACCAGGCCGAGCAGACCCGTGTCAGCACGGTTCTTGTCCGAGGACGAGCGCATCGCAATCTCCGATCTGAGACGGACAGGGGCGACGATGCGGGCGATCGCGAGCGAGCTGGGACGCAGCCCGTCGACGGTCAGTCGGGAGCTGCGGCGCAACGCCGACCAAGCCGGTCGTTACCGGCCCTCAGTCGCGCATCGATCCGCCGTCCAGCGACGCGCTCGCCGTCGTGCACGCCGCGTAGACCGGGACGACATCCTGTGCGTGCGAGTGCAGCAGCTGTTGGCGCTGCGGTGGAGTCCCGAGCAGATCAGCCGTGCCCTATCCGTCGAGTACGCCGGTGACGCGTCTCGCCAGCTCGTCACCGAATCGATCTACCAAGCCATCTATGACCCGAGCAGCGGCGTCGTTCGAGACCGCTCGTGCATGCCGCTGCGGACCCGTCGGCGACGGCGCAGGCCTCATCCGCGTCCGGATGCTCGCTGTCGTGGCCGCCTGGTGGCGATGACGATGATCGACGACCGGCCAGCAACGGTTGCCGATCGTGTCGAGGTCGGGCACTGGGAGGGCGACTACATCATGGGCACCGGCAACCATTCGGCGATCGGCACGCTCGTCGAGCGCACCACCCGCCAGCTCGTGCTCGTGCACCTCGGCCACGACCGCTCGGCCGTCGCGCTGCGTGAGGCGCTGATCACGACATTCAGCGCGATACCGGCCGCGATGCGGCGATCGTTGACCTGGGACCAGGGCAAAGAAATGGCAGGCCATCTCGAGCTGACCCGACAGACCGGCATGCCGGTCTACTTCTGCCATGCGCACAGTCCCTGGCAGCGCGGCAGCAACGAAAATATGAACGGCCTGCTGCGCGACTACTTCCCCAAACACACCGACCTGCGCGGTCACACCGCCGAACGGCTCGTCGCCGTCGCCGCGGAGATCAATGCCAGGCCGCGCAAGACCCTCGGCTGGTCCAGACCCGCTGACTTATTCAAGCGCCGCCACACCGCTCTCGCCGATGAGCACTATGTGATCAACGAGTAGCGACGCTTCGCCACCGACATCCCGGCTCGACGTGGTGGGTGTGGCGCTTCTGTTCGCCTAAAGTCTCGTACGTGACTGATGAGGCGGTTCTGAACGTCGAGCGGCGCGCCGAGGCGAGCATTCGCCTTGATGCCGGCGAGTTCCGCGCGATCGGATATTGGGATGCCTATGGTGCCCGCGAGCAGGTGGCTTTCGTCCTTGGCGATGTTACGTCCGGAGGAGGGACCGACGTCTTAACGCGTGTTCACTCGGAATGCCTTACCGGCGACGCGTTCGGATCGATGCGCTGCGATTGCGGGCCGCAACTAGATCAGGCTCTTTGTGCAATAGGCCGTGAAGGTCGCGGTGTTCTCGTCTATGCGCGTGGCCACGAAGGTCGGGGGATCGGACTTCTGAACAAGCTGGATGCCTATCGCCTCCAAGACGCCGGCGCTGACACTGTTGACGCAAACCTCGCGCTTGGTTTGCCTGTGGATGCCCGGAACTACGGCGTCAGCGCCGCCGTTCTTGACGACCTCGAGGTTGCCAGCATCCGGCTGTTGTCGAATAACCCCGACAAAAGGGCCGGACTGGAAGCGCACGGCGTGCGGGTCTTGAGCATGGTCGAGATGACCGTGTCGACCAACCCGGAAAACCTCCGCTACCTAGCGACAAAACGCGATCGGATGGGTCACGGTCTCCCCCGCTGGAAGTAATCGAGCGTGTTCGGTGATTCGACAAGGATTACTTCCGCACTGCCGCTGTATGAGATTAGTCTCCTGATCCGACCTGGTATCGTCCACCCCTCATCGTGTTGCGACGTTCGCTGGAATCTGCCTGTTTACCTACCGCCTGTCGTTCAGCGGCGCCGCCTGTCATCGCGTCTATGCCAGCCAGGGGCAGGAGGCGTTCATCGAAGGGCATCTGGAGGCCTTTGCGTTTCTGGGGGTCCCGAGGGTGCACATCCGCTACGAC
>JACCQS010000038.1 GCA_013814015.1 Geodermatophilaceae bacterium
GGCAGGGTTCAAGGAGCTGGTCGGTCGGGGGACCCTCACCGCGCTCCGCCACCCGTGGTCGCTCCCGGACGTGCTCCCCCCGTACGAGGTGATGTGGCGGCGTTGATGGCCTCCGCGATCTCCCGGACACCGGCGTGTATCGAGGACTCGGAGATCTGGCCGTAGCCGAGCATCAGGAGTGGTGGGCTGGGGTCGGCGTCGGTGCGGTAGTCACGCATCGTGTTGAACGCGACGCGGCGGGCAGCGGCCTCGGCGAGGAGCGTCGGCTCGTCGTAGTGGGCCGGGAGCTCGACCGTCAGATGCAGGCCGGCGGCGATCCCGCGAACCGTCGCGCCTGGGATCGCACGAGCGAGCTCGTCGACGAGCAGGTCGCGTCGCGTGCGGTACCGGGCGCGCATGCGACGAAGGTGCCGGTCGAGGTCGCCTCGCTCGAGGAAGGAGGCCAAGGCCCGCTGCTGGATCCGGGCGGAGCCGTGATCCGCGCGCATCTTCTCCTGACGGACGCTTTCGAGGAGTCGCGGTGGGAGGACCAACCAGCCCAGGCGCAGAGCTGGTGCCAGGGTCTTGCTGGCCGAGCCGGCGTAGACGACTCTGTCGGGTTCGAGTCCTTGCAGCGACCCGATCGCTCCGCGGTCATAGCGATACTCGGCGTCGTAGTCGTCCTCGATCGCGACGGCATCGTGCTCGCGCAGCCAGCGCAGAAGCGCGGCCCTGCGCTCGCCGCTGAGTACGGCACCGGTCGGATGCTGGTGGGCCGGGGTCACGACCACCGCCTCGGCCCCGGTGCGGGCGAGCCGGTCGACCTGGAGCCCGTCGTCGTCGACCGGCACCGAAACGGGCTCGAGCCCGGCTCGGGAGGCGATCTGCGGGTATTCGGTATCGGTGGGGTCCTCGAAGGCGACCCGGCTGCTGCCGCGCGCGGCGAGCGCGCGGCAGACGAGCGCGAGGCTCTGGGTGTATCCGCTCGTCACGACCACCCGAGCCGGATCGGCGACCACGCCGCGCACCCGACCGAGGTAGCTCGAAAGCGACGATTGCAGTGCCTCGACACCGGCGGGGTCGCCGTACTGGAGGTCGGCGTCGGGGATGGTGGTGATTGCCTCGCGCATGGCTCGCAGCCAGGCGGTGCGCGGGAACGCCGAGACATCCGGCATGCTCGGGCGGAAGTCGAACCGCGGAGCGGGCGGCGACGATGGCCGGGACCCGTGGGTTTCGCCGGTGACGGACAACGCGTCCGAGACCCGTGGAGGAGCGCCCTGCCGCAGACTGAGGTACCCCTCGGTTGCCAACTGGGCGTAGGCCTCGACCACGACGTGCCGCGATACCCCGATCTGGCGCGCCAGATCGCGGGTGGAGGGTATCCGGGTGCCCGGTTTGGCGGCCCCTTTGCGGATCGCACACCGCAACTGGTCCTCGATCTGCGCGCCGAGCCTCATCCGGCCGCCTCTGGTCACCGACAGCAGCAGCTCCACCGGCTGACTGGTCTGGTTCGAAGCCATCAAACTGGTCCTGGCGTACGCACCAGTTGACCGTAGCATTCCCGTATGGCCTCACTCATCTCCGACCGCGGGGCACGGCTGTTGTTCTTCCTCTCGATCCTCGCGCGCCTGCCGCTGGCGATGTTCAGCATCGGGTTGCTCGTGCACGCCGAACACCTGACCTCCTCGTTCGCGGCCGCCGGAGCCGTCACCGGCGCCTACGCGGTCGCGCTCGGCGTCGGGGGCCCGTTGCTGGGACGACTTGTCGACCAGCGCGGACAGCGACTGGTGCTGCTCGCGAGCGCGGTCGTCGGCGCGAGCTTGCTCGGCGTGATCGCCACCCTGCCGGTGGGCACGCCAACCGGCGTCTTGGTCGTACTCGCGGGCGGCATCGGGTTCGCCACCCCGCCGGTGGGCGCGTGTCTGCGCACGCTCCTCCCGGCGATCCTGCCCGATGCCCGCCAGGCCCGAGCCGCCTACGCCTTGGAGGCAACTGCGGTCGAGCTGACCTGGGTCTCCGGCCCGCCGCTGGCCCTGGCCCTGGGCGCGCTGTGGTCAACCGGAACGGCGTTGGCGCTCGGTGGCTTCGCCTTGCTGGCTGCGACGGCCGCCTTCGCGTGGCAGCCAGCCTCACACGAATGGCGACCCGCGGCCGACGCGCAGCGACTGCGCGGCGGTTCGCTGCGCAGTCCCGCCATCCGAACACTGATCTTCGTGCTCCTGGCCGTCGGTGTCCTCTTCGGGGCCGTCGAGGTCGGGGCCGCTGCCGCGGCCCAAGCCAATGGAGGCTCCACCGCCGCCGCGGCTCCCCTACTCGCGCTGTGGGGTGTCGGCTCGCTGATCGGCGGCCTGGTTGCCGCGCGCCTCGGCGGCGGACCGACCAGCGCCGCAGGGCTCGCGCTCGTGCTGGGCGCACTGGCCGTCGGTCACCTGACGTTGGTCTCCGTGGCCGGCAGCAACGTCGCACTCGGAGTCGTCCTGTTCGTCGCCGGCACCGCCATCGCGCCGACGTACGCGGCCGTCTACGCGATGGTCGACCAGGCTGCGCCAGCCGGCACCGTGACCGAGGCATTCGCCTGGCTCGCCACCGCCGTCGGCATCGGGGCCGCGGCCGGCGCAGCAGGCGCCGGTGTGCTCACCGATCACAAGGGACCAGTGGCCGCGTTCGCACTCGCCGGCGCCGCCGGGGCGATGGCCGCGCTCTGCACGACCATCCGGTCGCGCACCCTGCTGCCTGGTGCGGCTCGGACGCTTGTCGTGACCGTTCAGTCCGACTAAGTGGTCAGCGCTGGAAGTACCTGGTGGTGCTGTCAGGCGGTCAGAGTCGGGGCTGGTGCGGTTTCGTGGGCTGCGATGCGGTCGAGGTCGTTGCGGGTGAATCTCGAGTCGAAGGGGGTGGCGGTGGCGTTGTAGCGGTCATAGAAGGCCAGCACCCGGTCGGTGAGGGCGTCGAGGTCGGTCAGGTCGTTGGGGTCAGCACCTTTCGCTGGAGGATCGAGTAGTAGATCTCGATCTGGTCCAGCCAGGACGCGTGCACCGGGAGGTGTACCAGCCGGGCGGTCGGCCAGGCTTGTGCCAGACCACCCAGAAGGCCGATCGGCGCTGGCGTAGGGCTCGGCGGTCATCACCTGCTCGACCAGCCGAGCGAAGGGTTCGATGCCGGTCGTGGATTCCAGCCGGCCGATCACCCGGGCGTGGTGCACGGCGTAACCGGCCAAGTATGCCAGCCCCCCTTTCCGGGTCCGTTGAGGTGGATAAGCCGGCTCATGACCTTCGACCCTAGCGGCAGCGGGCACCGCCCGAGTGAGCCCCTCCTGACGTCCTCAATTCGGCAGTTGCGGGCGTTCCTGTGCCCGATAAAGACTTCCTCGTCCCAGAGCACGATCGCCTACCGGCGACGCTTCGCTGTGGGCAGCGTCTACGTCTTCGCGGGGGTTTCTTATTCCTCGCGAGATCAGTCAGGTTCGATCGACGGCTTCGATGCAGCGCTGGAGCAGTGCGCGCAGCGTGGACTGCTCCGTGCGGGACATGGCGGCTAGGAAACGTTGCTCCACTGGTTCGGCGTGCTCGCGGCCGACGTGCAGGGCTTCCCGGCCGGCGCCGGTGAGGTGGACCTCTAACACGTTGCGATGTCGCTCATGCGGAGTGCGGGCGATGAGCCCTTGTTCCTCCAGTGCCTTGAGCACCATCATCATCGCTTGGGGCGTGACCAGGCAGGCC